>NZ_JAKMQV010000019.1:0-9030 GCF_025771745.1 Campylobacter sp. IFREMER_LSEM_CL2127 | reverse complement strand
TTTATACTCAAAAAACCTAATAGGATCTAATTTAAATTCTACTTTTTGTTCTCCAACATGCTCGACATAATAAAAACTTATATTAGTTTCTTTAACACTAAAATCACCAATACTACTAAACTCTAAAACAGCTTCACCATTTTCATTAACATTAAAGCTGTCTTTTTTAGCTTTTACTCCATTACTTCCAGTAATTTTATCAATAGTGGAATTTGGTAATAAGCCACTTACTTTAATGCTAAAATCATCTATATAATCTATAGTTTTTGCTTGAGCTTTAAAGCTCGGATATTCTATTTTAGGAGTATAGGTTTTAGATTCATAAGGCAATTCTTTACTTAAATCTTTACCCATAGTATTTACACTAATGATAGGATTAGCTTTAAATGGATCTTTAGAAGTAATGGTTGCTTTAGCTTCGCCATTAGCATTAAATACTGCTTCTTGATTGCTTAAACTAGCATCCCCTTTTATATTCCATGTTATTTTTTCATTAGGCTTGCCACCTTTTAAAGTTACTTCTACATGATCAAGTTTTGGATCTTTTAAAGCTTTGATGTTTTCACTTTCATAAGCATGGATTTTATCTTTGCTAAAATTAATGCTTGGAGTATATTGGTGGAGTTTGATCTCTCCACTTACTTCTTGAGTACTAGCTGTGCTTTGATGATAAGTAGCAATGATTTGTAATCTTTTAATATTAAAATCTTTTACTCCTTCAAATACTACCTTACTCTCACCTTTATCATCGGCTGTGCTTTCTTTATCGCTACTAATTCTTAAAGTCTTATTGCTTTGTATATCTTTAGCTTTCCATAAAACTTTTGTTTTTGGTATTAAACCTTTAAGTTTTACTTCAAAGTCGCTTTTATAATCAATCATTCCTTTTTCAAAGTCTTGATGAGTCACAGGATCTTTTCCAGTAGGAAGCTCCATAGTAGCTGTATAATTTTTAATCTCTAAATCTTTACTTCTTTCTTTTACTAATTCATCGCTCATATTCTTAGCAATGATTTTTACTTTTTCATTTCCACTAAGTCCTATGATTTCTACATTACTCTCACCTTTTTCATCAGCTATTAAATTAAGCTCTTTAGTAGTTTTATCTTTATCAATAAATAAAGCATTATCTCCTTGTATGCTCCATTTAACTTTTGTAGAATTAGCTTTTAAGTTTTTATAACCTGCATGAGCTTTTTCTTTATTACCTATAGTGGTTTTATCTAAGATAATATCATTATCTCCATAAATTGCTATTTGAACAAAGGCTTTTAAAGTAACTCCTAATACATTAGCAATGATTGTTGCTTTTTCTTTATCTTTCATGTTTGCATCAGGCTTATAGATGATATTTGAATTTCCATCTTTATCAGTTTTATCTGAATTTGGAGTTTTTTCCAAACTTCCTTTACCAATTAATTTCCAATTTATATCTAAATCACTTGCTAAATCACTTCCTGCAAATGTGATTATAGATTTTTCATGTCTTTGTATATTAGAAGGTTTGGCAAATATCCTAAAGTCTTCTTTTGGAGCTATGATAGTAATAGGGAAACTTTCTTGAGCATTCCCTGCTTTAGCAATTAAATTGGTTTGATGGATTCCATAAGCATGGATTATTTTTACAAAAACCTTTCCATTACCATCAGTAATATAATGATTTCCATTCTTTAAGATTACACTTTTTTGTTCAGGAGTTACACTCATAGCAACATTTTTAACTGCTTGGTTAAAACCATTTTTTAGCATAATACAATGAGTATTATCCCCTAAATTTCCACAATAAGAAATATGATAAGCATTATTAATGGCTTTATACTCAAGCACCATAGAATAATCTCTATCTATAAAATTGGTTCTAGAGCCTTCAATGGTATTATTTATACCTGCAAATTTAGGATCAAAAGCATGTTTGAGGGCATCTTTATCTAAAGGTATATTAAAATTCATAGCTATATTTGTGCCTTGTTTATCACTTTCATTACTTCTTTTATGGCTTAATGAAAAAGTTAATGCTGGATAAGGTGAATAAGTAATACCTCCTTCATACACTAAAGGATTTTTTTCTAAATCTTCAAAGCAGCTTACATTGCCAAATGGAGCTACTTTTTCTCCATACCACTTACTCATATTAGCAAAAATAGCTACATTACTCATAGAAGGAAAAGCATATTTAATACCCATATCCCAACCATTAGCAGGACGCTCTAAAAAAGTTAGATCATTATTAGTATTTTTAAAATCATAACTATTAATCCAATCACTTAGTCTTTGATAAACATTAGCATGGAAAGCTAATGTATCTAACATACTTTCAAAGCCCAAAGACATTCTTTTATGTTCTCTACTAAAATCATGATCATAAACTAAGTTTAATCCTAGCATGATATTTCCTGAATTATTTAATGCTAGTGCATTAGGATAATATCTTATACCACCACCAAAGTGACCTATGATTTTATTATTATCATATCCACCTATACCGCTTTGCAAAAAGTAAGACATTTTTGGATTATCTTCACTCATAATAGGTAAAAGAACTTTAGCATTACCACTTAAACCACCTCTGTCATTATAGTTTAGATTAAACTCACTATTAATGGAGTGATTAAGAGCATGTAAATATTCTTGGATTAAAGTATTAGCTTGTAAGCTTAAATAATTGCTTGCTAAATCTCTAACGATTTCTTCTCTTTCTTTGCCATCTTCTGCATTATAAGCATCACCAATAGTTTGAATAACATTAATAACCTTATTAGATAATTCTTCATCTTCTTTACTAAGATTAGAATCTTTCTTTGGTTTTTCTTCTAATAGCTTTTTAACTTTTAGATCAATATTGTTATGATCTTTAGCTTGACTTAAGCTATTAACCGCAAGAGTTTGATTGTTGTCTATAATGATTTTATCTTGATTTTTTAAAATCATTATTTGAGAAAAAAGAAAAGTGTGAATGAGTAAAACAAGTAAAAGTGTTTTTTTCATATCCCCCCCCCCATAACCTACATTTAATTTTTATCTGTGATGAGAATATGATAACACAAAAAATACAAAAGTGATAAAAAAATTATAAAAATATTGAATAATAGCCAAAAAACTATCAAATATAATAATTATTTATAAACTATAATCAAAATTACTTTTATTTTTTATTAAAAAAATACATATAGATTTATTATTATTTACATAACATCAAAAATTACTTTTATTTACTTTTTTAAGATAATGGACTAATAGGCTTTTATATCTTTTATATTTACACTTTATTATATTGTTTAATGTATTTGTAGATATGAAAAAATAGTATTTATATAAGAATATAAATTGTATTTATTATATTTGGTATATAAAGCATAAATACTAATCTTATATATAGTAATAAATAAAGAGTATAAATATCTTATTATACTATTTAAATAATTATAATATAGTGTTTTTATATAAATTTGATAATAGTTGTTATAATCTTAAAATAACTTATTAAAAAAATATATTTAATTATAGTTTATGTATTTTTATAAATTAGGTAATAGGTAAAATAATATATAGAATGTTTAATGGAAGATGAAAGGTGGTTTAAGTGTAAATTTAAAGCTTAAAAATAAGCTTTAAATTTTTATTAATATTCATATTGATTTAATTCTTCTTGGGTGCCAAGTAGCATTAGTATATCATTCAAATAAGCGGTAGTTTCTAAATTTGGCATAATACTCCAAGTATCATGCTGTTTGTGTGCAATGACTTTTAAGTTTTGACCAATAGATTGCAAAGTTTTTCCTGCTAAGTTTTCATCCACTAAAAGTTTTGCTACTTTGATAGTATTGGCTGAAAGATCTATGATCTCAAAATTTGGATTAGTGATAAGAATTTTAGCCAAACGCTTTGCTGATTCTTTTTCAGGATAGATGACTTTATTAACCCCAAGTTTTGAAAGAATTTGCCCATGTGTTGAAGAGTTTGCCTTGGCAATGATATTTTTTACTCCTATTTCTTTTAAAGCCATGAAAGTGAGTATGCTTGATTCTAAATTTTCACCTATGCTAAGTATGACAACATCAGCATTTGCATAACCTGCTTCTTTTAAGGCTATAGTATGAGTAGAATCTAAAATATAAGCAAAATCTGCATGATCTTGTAATTCCTTAACCGCTTCTTCATCAATATCAGAAACAATAACTCTTTTACCTTGATCAATAAGCTCTTTTGCTAAAACTGAACCAAACCTTCCAAGTCCTATAATGCCATAAGTTTCTTTTTTCATAATATTATCTTTCCTTTTGGATAATTCAAATATTTTTCTTTTTCTTTGAAAAATATACTAAATAAAAATGCAAGCACACCCACTCTACCACTAAGCATTAACAATATGATAAGTAATTTACTTTCAGAGTTAAAAAGTGCACTAAGTGATAAAGTCCCACCATCTCCCACTGAAACTCCTACTGTGGCAAACGCTGAGCTTGTTTCAAAAAGCAAGGGCAAAAAGCTTTTATCACCTTCAATTAAGGATAAAATTAACACACAAGTGATGATATATACAATAGAACTTACTGCTATAATAAAAGCCTTATTGATAGTTTCTGTAGGAATTTCAAAGTTGAAAATTCTTGCATTACTATCTTTGATACTCCAATAAGCATAGATTAGCAATACAGCAATTGTAGTTACCTTAATACCCCCAGCTGTTCCACCAGGTGCACCACCTACAATCATAAATAAAGATCCAAAAAACAAGCTTGCATCTTTAAAGGTGCTAAGATCAAGAGTATTAAACCCTGCGGTTCGGTAATTTACCGCTGTAAAATATGCACTCATAATTTTATCAAAAAGTGAAAATTCTCCTATGCTTTTTGGATTATGGTATTCAAATAAAAAGACTACTAAGCTTGCAAAAACAATCAATATAACAGTAGAAATTAAAACAAGTTTTGTATGTAAACTTAAGCTTGCAAAACGCTTTTTAGAAAAAAAGTATAATTCTAGTAATACAAAATACCCCAAACCTCCAATGATAATTAAAGAGGTGATAACAAAATTAATCCAAAAATCATCTCTATAAGGCATTAGGCCACTTTCAAATATACTAAATCCTGCATTATTAAAAGCAGAAATAGAGTGAAAAACACTAGCCCATAGAGCTTCACTTAAATTCATATCAAGCTTAAATCTTAAAAATAACAATAAAGCACCTAAAAGCTCAATAGCAAATACAAAAAATAAAACCTTTTTTAAAAATCCTACAAGGCCATCGGCTTCAGGATAGATCAAAGATTCTCTTAAAAGATTTTTTTCTCCAAAACTCATCTTTTTGCGTACTAAAATATATAAAGCCATAGCTATACTCATATAACCTAAGCCACCTATTTGAATAAGCAATAAAATAACAAGTTGTCCATAAAAGCTAAAATCTAATGAGGTGTTTAATACAATAAGTCCTGTCATGCTTACAGCTGAAGCACTGGTAAAAAATGCATCTAGAAAAGATATGGGCTTAGTGTGCATAATAGGAAGCATTAGAATAAAGGTGCCAAAAAGTGCAACTAGGATATAACCTATAAATAAAATTCTTATATTTTTTCTATCTAAAGTTAATTTTGTCATTTTTGATTCTTTAAAATTAAAAAAACATTCTACTTAAAATTGGTTAATAAGTAAAAAGAGAACTTTCCACATTTTAAGTGGAAAGTTGAAGTATTAAAGCATTCCTACTGCTAAGAAACCTAGAGCAACAGCTATAACTATAGCTAATACACCAGGGATAAAGAATGCGTGGTTAAATATGAATTTTCCTATTCTTGTTGTGCCTGTGTCATCCATTTGAACTGCACCTAATAAAGTAGGGTAAGTTGGAAGAACGAAAAGTGCTGAAACAGCAGCAAAACAAGCAACGAGCATATAAGAATCTGCAGGATTTGTAGCTGAAATTCCTAATGCAGCAATGATAACTGGAACAATAGCTTTTGCAGTAGCTGCTTGAGAGTATAAAAGCATACTAGCAAAGAAGAATGCAACTGCAAGCATAGCTGGAGTTTGTTTAACCCATTCACCTGCTACTTCTTTAATACCTGCCTCATGACCTGCAACGAAAGTATTTCCAAGCCAAGCAACACCAAATACACATACACAAGCTGTCATACCTGATTTAAATACACTTGTATCTAAAATTTTTGCAGGTTCAACTTTACAAAAGATTGTAATTAAAGTTGCAGCTGTTAATAAGAAACTCATAATTGCAGCATCTCTTGGAATAACTACTGGATCAATCCATTTGATATTATTAGAAATTGCTGTAGCATAAAGAACAACCGCTAATACTGTGAATAAGAAAATAGCAACTGAAAGTTTTGCACCTGGTTTGTCTTCGCTTTGTAAAACATCAGAAGCACTTTTTACAAGACCAGCTTTTAAGCGTTCTTGATATACAGGGTCTTTGCTAAGATCCATTGGAGTGATTAAGCTTACAATGAAAGCTGTAATCATACAAGCAGCAAAAGTAGTTACAATCCAAATACCAATTAATGCAGGGTAATTCCAACCAAGTGGTTCTAATACGCCAGTCATATAAACAACAGCAGCACTAACTGGAGAAGCTGTAATACCAATTTGTGAAGCAACAACCATTAATGAAAGTGGGGCTGATGGTTTGATATTTTGTGATTTTGCAACATCAATAACAACAGGCATTAATGAAAATACCGCATTACCTGTACCTGCTAAAATAGTAAGTAACCAACCGCAAGCTGGTGCAAGGTAATTGATAAATCTTGGATGTTTACGTAAAATTCTTTCGGTAACTTTTACCATATAATCCAAACCACCTGCTTGTTGCATAGCAGAAATCGCAGCAATTGCTGCAGCAATGATTAAGATAACATCCCAAGGAATATTACCTGGTTTCATACCTAAAACAAGACCTAAAATAACAACACCCAGACCTCCGGCATAGCCTATTGCTATGCCACCGAGGCGGATACCTATGAATATTGCCCCAAGAAAGACAACAAGTTGTAAAATAATCATAATATCCATGATTAAACTCCTAAGTTATTAAGCTTTTCTTTTCTCTGTCATATGAGGATTTAACATATTTTCTGGTGTTAAAATTCTTTCAATTTCTTCTTTTGGAAGATATCCTCTTTCAAGACAAATATCGCCAACTGCTTTACCAGTTTCTAAAGCCTCTTTAGCAATACTTGCAGATTTTTCATATCCTAAAACAGGATTAAATGCTGTAACAATACCGATTGAGTTAAGTACAGATTGTTTGCATGCTTCAGGATTTGCTGTTAAGCCTCTTACAGCTTTTTCAGCTAGAGATTTCATTGCATTTTCAAGTAATACTATAGAGTTAAATAATCCATAAGCAATACCTGGTTCAAATGCATTAAGTTCAAATTCTCCTCTTTCAGAGCAAAGCATAATAGTAACATCATTTCCTATAACTTCATAGCAAGCTTCACCTACTGCTTCACAAATTACTGGATTTACTTTACCTGGCATGATAGAGCTACCTGGTTGCATTTTTGGTAGATTAATTTCACCTAAACCGCATCTTGGGCCTGAATTCATTAATCTTAAGTCGTTTGCAATTTTAGATAATCTCACTGCTGCAGTTTTTAACGCGCCACTTACGTGTACAAAGTCAGCTGTGTCTTGAGTAGCAGCGATAAAATCTTCAGCTGGTTTAAATTCAACACCAGTAATTTCTTTTAATTTTTTCTCAACCACAAATTTGTAATCAGGGTGGCAGTTAATTCCTGTACCAATAGCTGTTGCACCAAGATTTAAATAACTCATTGACTCACGAGCTGCTGTGATTTTTTCAATATCACTTTTAATATAGCTAGCAAAAGCGTTGAAAGTATTTCCTAAAGTAGTAGGAACCGCATCTTCAAGCTCTGTTCTACCCATTTTAATGATATCTTTGTATTCTTTAGCTTTAGCTTCTAATTCAGTTTTTAAAAGTTCCATAGCTTTTAAAAGATCAGTAAGTTTTGCATAGGTAGCTACTTTGATTGAACTTGGATAAGTATCATTTGTAGATTGACCTAAGTTTGTATGATCATTTGGATGAAGATATTGGTACTCACCTTTTTTGTGTCCCATACTTTCAAGAGCGATATTAGTGATAACTTCGTTGGTGTTCATGTTTGTACTAGTACCAGCACCACCTTGGATCATATCTACTACGAATTGATCTAAAAATTCACCAGCAATCAATCTATCGCAAGCTTTAGCAATAGCATCAGCTTTGTCAGCATCAAGAACCCCAACTTCTTTGTTAGCAAGAGCAGCTGCTTTTTTAACTTGAGCGAAAGCTTTTACAAAATAAGGATAATCTTGTAATCTTCTGCCACTCATATGGAAGTTTTCTAGTGCTCTAAAAGTTTGCACTCCATAATAAACCTCGTCAGAAATTTCCAACTCGCCAATAAAGTCGTGTTCTTTTCTTGTTCCCATGATGTACTCCTTGTGGGTTTTATTTAAGTTTTGTTTATAAACTTAATGAGTATTATATAACAATTTTTTATAAAAGTTTCATAAATTTTTCTGAATTTATCAAAAATCAATAAAAATATATAAAATAAATTAGAATATTGATATTCATTTTATAAATATAATGCTTTTTTGGTAGGTATTTGATGTTTGTAGTGTTTATTATTGCTTTCATTGTTTATTTTTTAAAAATTTATATTTACTTTTTGTATAATTTTAAAATTCCACAAAAGACAAAAAGATTATGAAATTGATAGATTAAATTTGAAGAAATTAAATTTGAAATTCTTATTAAGCTAATTAGCTTACTAATCAACCCACCTTTATATCAAACTAAACCCATTAAGGGTTTAGTTAATTATTTAAAACTTTTTCTTTCTAGCATCCTCTAAGATATCACTAGCTATTTTATTTACATTATCAGCTACTATAGCACTATCATTAGCTATTTTTAAATTCTCTTGGGTTACATGATCAATTTGAGCTACAGCATCATTTATTTGAGTAATACCTGTAGTTTGCTCTTTAATACTT
>NZ_JAKMQV010000018.1:0-12715 GCF_025771745.1 Campylobacter sp. IFREMER_LSEM_CL2127 | reverse complement strand
TGTAGTGATAACTGCAATAGGTTTTAAATTTTTGGCTATAGTAAATCTAACTAAAATTAATGCAATGATTATGGCTATTAGTGCGATAATAACTTGTTGGAATAAAACTTTATTAACAGCATCAGTGTATACAGATTCGTCTGTAATAGAACAAACTATATATTTAGGATTTAAAGTTTGATTACAAGTAATGACTTGAGTTTTACCCGCTTCATCTTTAGCATAAAACAAAGTCTCTTCTTTGCTTGGATCAATTAAATCAGGATTTTCCTTAATAGCATTTGCTATATTAATACTTAAGTCATTTTTTGTAAGCATTCTATCTTTGTCTTCGTGAAATACAATAGTTCCATCTTTGTCATATACACCTGCATAAGAGCTATCAGAGTGACCTATAGATAATACATCTTTGGAAAAAGTATGTAAATTATAATCACCTCCAACTACAGCTATTAATTTATTGTTTTTATATACAGGCGCAGCATAAGAAATGGTTATGGAGTCATCTTCGATACTTTTATAAGGATCAGAAACGGTAAGTTTTTTAGCATTTTTTGATTCTTGATACCATGATCTGGTTCTTGCATCAAAATTTGTGCTTTCTGGACTTCTTATAACTCTATTAGATTGATATAAACTACCATCATCTTCAAAGCCAATATATGTTACATCAAATCCACCAGCTGATCTTATTGATTCTAAAACATCAAAAAGCTCATTTGCATTTGGTTTTGGATTTTTTTCAATGAATATTGCAATCGATGCAATAGCCGATCTTTTGCTATTAGAATATATCTTGTATGCTTCATTAACATCAAACATAGTTTTCTTTTGAATTTCTTCAAGATAATAGCTAGTACTGTCTTTAGATTGATAATAGTTGATTACATTTACAACTATCAATATAGCAGCTATTAAAAAACAAGCTATTATTGTTAACTTATTAGATAAGTTGTTAAATTTAAACATTTTTACCCCTTATGTTGTTTTCTAAAGTTTATTTTACTTATAAAATATTTATAAAAAAATAAATTTTTAAGATGGAAACTATCTAAAAGGTGACAAAAAAAGAAGTTTTTATATATCTTTAAGCTTTAATAGATATAATTTCAATTTTACATGCGGGAATAGCTCAGGGGTAGAGCACAACCTTGCCAAGGTTGGGGTCGCGAGTTCGAATCTCGTTTCCCGCTCCATTATCACCCGCCCGGGTGGTGGAATTGGTAGACACAAGGGACTTAAAATCCCTCGGAATTTTTCTTCCGTGCCGGTTCAAGTCCGGCCTCGGGCACCACTTTTTGGTAACTCAAGGCGACATAGCCAAGCGGTAAGGCATGGGCCTGCAAAGCCTTGATCTCCGGTTCGAATCCGGATGTCGCCTCCAATGCGATGTTAACACTTGATATTTTTATTCTTTCGGGAGATGGCTGAGTGGTCGAAAGCGGCGGTCTTGAAAACCGTTGAGGGTCACACCTCCAGGGGTTCGAATCCCTTTCTCCCGGCCACTTTAACATAATTTTTCATATTTTTGTTTTCACATTTAAAAGATATTTCTTAATTTCTCTAAGAAATTAAGAAAATTATTCTAAGTCTAAAACCCCGCCTTTGCTAGCATTGCTTACAAGCTTTTGATACATTTTAAGCCATCTTAAATTTATTTGTTTATTTGGCATTTTAAAGTTTGCTTTGCGTTTGGTGATTTCATCTTGGTTTAAATTTGCATTGATACTGTAATTATCCACATCAATTTCTATCTCATCACCATCTTCCAAAAGCGCTATAAGCCCACCTTCTGCAGCTTCAGGAGAAATGTGGCCTATACTAAGCCCTCTTGTAGCTCCGCTAAAACGACCATCTGTTATAAGTGCTACTTTAGCACCAAGTCCCATGCCTGTGAGCAATGAAGTTGGACTAAGCATTTCTTGCATGCCAGGTCCACCTTTTGGTCCTTCATAGCGTATCACACACACATCACCTTCTTTAACTTTACCTTTTATAATACCTTTAATGGCTTCTTCTTGAGAATTAAAACAAACCGCTTTACCTTTGAATTTACGCTCACCCATAATACCTGCAGTTTTTATCACACAGCCTTGCTCTGCTAAATTTCCAAAAAGTATAGCAAGCCCACCTACATTTGAATAGGCATTGTCTATTTTTCTTATAATATTTTCATCTTTAATGCTAGCATTCTCAATGCGTTCTTTTAAAGTTTTTCCACTAATATCTAGAGTATCAAGTTCTAAAATATGACCAGGTTTTTTAGCTATTTCAGCCATTACTGCACTTACTCCACCTGCTTTATGTATATCTTCCATATAAACAGTATTTAAAGATGGAGCAATTTTGGCTATATGAGCCACATTAGCACTGATGTGATTGAGTTCTTTTATATCCAAATTTACACCTGCTTCATAAGCAATGGCAAGCATATGTAAGATAGTATTTGAGCTTCCACCCATAGCCATATCAACAACTAAAGCATTATTAATGGACTTTTTAGTAATGATATTGCGAATTTTAAAACGCTCATCTAGGGCAATCTCGCAAATTCTACGCGCAGCCTTTCTTAAAAGCTCTTCTCTTTCTTTGCTAAGTGCTAAAATAGTTCCATTTCCTTCAAGCGCTATGCCCATAGCTTCACATAAAGTATTCATAGAATTTGCAGTAAACATACCCGAGCAAGATCCACCGCTAGGGCAAGCTTTACATTCTATATCTTTTAAATCCTCTTCATTGATTTTTTTAGCCTCATAAGCTCCCACTGCTTCAAAAACAGAACTTAGACTGATTTTTTCTCCGTGTTTATTTACTCCTGCTCGCATAGGCCCACCGCTCACAAAAATAGTCGGCACATTAACTCTTAAAGCCCCCATGAGCATACCTGGAGTGATTTTATCACAATTTGGGATACAAATTAGTGCATCAAGTTGGTGTGCATTCATCACTGTTTCAATAGAGTTTGCAATGATTTCACGACTTGGCAAAGAATAAAGCATACCATCATGCCCCATAGCAATGCCATCATCTACACCTATAGTATTAAATTCAAAAGGAATGCAACCATTTTTGCGGATTTCATCTTTAATGATTTTTGCATATTCATTTAAGAAAAAATGTCCTGGGATGATATCTATATAGCTATTTGCAACACCTATAAAAGGTTTGTCAAAATCCTCATCATTTAAGCCACATGCTCTAAGTAAAGAGCGATTTGGTGCTTTTAAATGTCCTTTTTTGATCGCGTCACTTCTCATTTGTATCCTTTTTTAAAGTAAAAACTATCATTTTATGCTTTTATTTTGCAATTTTTGCTTAAATTTTTTAAACTTAAATGGTATTTTAAAGAAAATTATTTAAAATGTGCAATTATTTTGATTTAAGGAATGTAATGCTTTTAACTAATCCGGTATTTATAGGCGTTGTATTAATGACGCTTTTGTGTTTTTTTAGGTTTAATGTTTTGCTTAGTGTTTTGCTTTCTGGGCTTTTTGTAGGCGTTTGGTCTAAATTTATGCATATAGAGCATTTAACTTTGATGGAGTTTTTTACCCAACTTCCACAAGCTATGATGGATTCTATGAAAGTTTTAATTGACGGTATGCAAGGAAATTTACAAACAGCACTAAGTTATATTTTACTTGGAGCGGTGGCTGCTGCTATATCAAAAACCAATCTAACAGCATATTTGATTAAAATAGTTTCGCATTATATTTCACATAAAAAATACTTACTTATACTTTCTTTGGCATTTATTGCTTGTTTTTCACAAAATTTAATCCCTATCCATGTGGCTTTTGTGCCTTTATTGATCCCACCTTTGTTAAAGCTTTTTAATAAATTAAAAATAGACCGTAGATCCATAGCTTGTGCGCTAACCTTTGGACTTACAACTCCTTATATGGTAGTGCCTTTAGGTTTTGGGCTTATTTTTCAAACTTTGCTTGTGGATAATTTAAATTCAAATGGAGTGCAAATTAGCCTAGGAGAAGTTTCTCAAACTATGGCTTTTGCGGCTATTTGTATGCTAGTTGGTTTATTTTTGGCTGTGTTTGTATTTTATGCTAAACCAAGAGAATATCAAGAAGAGCAAATTGCTAAAATGGACTTTGAAAATCTAAAAATGAGTAAAAAAGAATGGGGTGTTTTAGCTGGTCTTGTGCTGACTTTGATTTTGCAAATTTTAACGCATAATTTACCTTTATCAGGGCTTTTAGGTTTTGTATTAATGGTGGTTTTAGGTGGAGTAGAGTATAACAAAGTTAATCTAGTCTTTGATGATGGGCTTAAAATCATGGGTTATATAGCCTTTGTAATGCTTGTTGCTTCAGGGTATGGAGAGGTTTTAAAGCAAAGTGGGGGTATAGCTGAGCTTGTAAAAACAAGCGTGCCTTTTATGGAGCAAAGTCACTTTTTGGCTATTTTTATCATGCTAGCCATAGGTCTTTTAATCACCATAGGTATAGGCAGTTCTTTTGGTACTATTCCTATCATCGCTGCCTTATTTTGCCCTATATGTATAGAGCTTGGTTTTTCACCTGCTGCGATTATTTTTATCATCGGTGTTGCTGGAGCTTTAGGTGATGCAGGATCGCCTGCTAGTGAGACGACTTTGGGGGTGAGTGTAGGGCTTAATGCAGATAAGCAAGGTGATCACATCAAAGATACTTGTATACCAACCTTTTTATGTTTTAATGGCTCTTTGCTTATCTTAGGTAGTGTTATAGCATTTTGTTTGCTTTAATACATTAGCAAAATTCCGCTTGAGAGTCTGCTTGAAGATTTATTATACTCAATAAGACTCTCACCGTATCCATTAAAATACTGAGTGTAAATATATAAGCCATTGTTAGAGATTTTATAAGCTCCGCTTATTTCCACTGCGCCGCGGTTATTAGCAAAATTTAAATTATTGCGCCATAAGATATTGATAAAATAATCATCTTGAGTATAAGCAAGATTGATATCAAAATTACCCAAATATTTTTCTATATCAGGATTATCATCCTCTGAGCTTTTTTCAGGAATTCTTAGCCAAACCCTAGGTATGAACACAAAGTCCCCAAAAAACCATGCATTGCTTAGATAAATTCTATTCCAAGATCTTGATTTTGGGTCATCTTGCCCGTTTGATTCGTGTAATAAACCAACGCGTACATTTTTTAAATTTTCAAAAGCTCCATGCCCACTTACAGGAAAATTGATGAAAAATTCAGGCAAATAATTAGTCTCCCTAAAAGGTGATGAATGCTCATAAAGCTGCCACCACGAAATTTGTGTATAAGCTATGTTGTAACTTTCATTTAAACCCAAAAGATTTTCAAAAAGAGTTTTTTTAAGACTTACTTGAAATTTAGTTTCAGTGCTTTTATAATTTCTTTTGCTAAAACTATAAGAAACAGGCATAAAATAACTAAGATTATGCGTGCTAATACCAAAAGGATTATATGATTTTTCTGTGCCAAGGTAATTTGCTAAAGCTTCGCTTCTTGGGTTAAAATCATCTATTTTATGTTCTTTTGTTGCATTTTGCTCATTGTTAAGAGAAAGTTCTAAATTTTTTGTTTTTACTGTATCTTTTAAAGCTAAGCTTTTATAAATTTGCATAGCCTTTTTATACTCACCTTGTCTTTCATATTCTAAGGCTTGATTGATTAAATCTTCATTTGCTAAAGCGCTAAAAGCGCATAGTATGGGTAGAATTGTCTTTTTCATGAAGCCACTTTTTGTATTCGTTAAAATAATTTAAATTTGTAAACTCATTTTCATTTTTAAAATCTATAAATTCTGCTTTCATTGTATCACAAAAAAGAGCTAGTTTGTGGTTATTTTCTTGTAAAAATTGCAAAGTTTTTTCAAAATTTCTACCATGATAAAATCCACATAAATAATGCTTGTGTTTTTTTGTGCTTGCTAAGAGTATATTTTGTGATTTTAGATGATGAAAAAGTTTGAAAATACTTTCTTTGCTTATGTTTGGAGTATCCACGCTAAGGATAAATACATAGGTGTTTTGAAAATGTTTGAGTATGGAATTTAAGGCAACGAGTGGGGAGTAGTTGTTTAAATCCTCATCTAAAATAAGTGCTAAGTTTTTTTGATGAAATTTATCTTTTTTAGCGCTAATAAAAACTTGATTAAAAATTCTTGACATTTTTTCATATTGATAAAGAGTTAAGTTTTTATCATCTACTTGTAATAAGCTTTTATCTTCTCCCATGCGTGAAGACTTTCCGCCGCATAAAATCACGCAAGGATAGGGAATTTTTTCACTCATAAAAACCTCATAAATTCATCAAAATATTTTATAATACATTTATGAAATATACAGATTTAATACAAATAAAAGATTATTTTAAACAATTTCAAAGGCTAAATTATCTCAAACGTCTTGATGATAATATCTTAGAGCTTAGCTTAGATCATCAAGCTTTTATACTAGATTTAACACGCGGAAAAAGTGGAATTTACCAAGATAAGCTCCAAGCAAAAGTCTATAACGCACCTTTTGATTTTATGTTAAAAAAATACTTCTCTAATGCAAAGATTTTAAATTTAGAAGTATTAGAAAATAATAGAATTTTATCTTTTGAAGTTTTATCAAACAAATCTTACAAAGCTTATGGGGCTAAGATTTATTTTGAATTTACAGGAAAAAACACTAATGTAATCATCACAGACACTAATGATATTATCATAGAAGCTTTGCGTCATATAGATAAAAGTTATCGTATTGTAAAAATAGGCGAAAAACTCCAAGCTTTAAAAGCTTATGAGATTAAAGAAGAATTTGTAAAGATTGATGATTTTAATGTGTATTTTAAAGAAAGTGCTAAAAAGTTACAACAAGATCGCTTAAAAGATATAAAAGAAAATAAACTTTTAAATGTAGATAAAAAAATCTTTACTCTTAAAGAGAGTATAGAAAATTTAGAGCAAGAAAGTAATTTATTAAAAAAAGCTCAAGAATTAAGCCAAAAAGCAGATGTTTTATTTGCTAATTTAAATTCTTTAAAAGATTATCAAAGAGAATTTATTTTGCAAGATTTTAATGCAAATGAACTTGCTTTTAAACTCGAAGATACACCTAAAAACAGTGCAAATAAATTTTACAAAATGGCTAAAAAGCTAAAACAAAAGGCTAAAAATATCAATATAGAAAGAGAAATTTTAAGTGAAAAACTTGATTTTTTAATCAACTTAAAAGACTTAATTGCTAAAAGCACTTCTTTGCGAGAATTAGAAGTTTTAATGCCTAAAAAAAGCAAAAAAACCAAAAAAGAAGAGTTAAACGCAGGGGTTAGTAGCTTTTATTTTGATGAGTTTAAAATCAGCGTAGGACGCAATGAAAAAGCTAATGAATACTTGTTAAAAATAGCTAAAAAAGATGATATTTGGCTACATGTAAAAGATTATCCTAGTGCACATGTGATCATCACTTCAAATAAATTAAAAATAAGTCAATTAGTGCTAGAATTTGCAGCAAAACTTTGTGTGGAATTTTCCAAGCTAAGCTCTGGAGCTTATTTGGTCGATTATACGAGTAAGAATTTTGTTAAGGTTAGAGAAAAGGCTTTTGTAAATTATACAAATTATAAGACTATAAGCATTTTAAAGGAGTGAATATGCCTATAAGTCCCATAGGTGGCGTTAATTATGCTAACCAAAATGCACCGGTACATTCAGCACAAGTAAGCAATGAGCTAGCAAAAGATTCTTTTGCGACTTTAGTGAATATGAGTGAGTTTCAAGCAAAAGAAAAAACAGTTGAAAAACTTGAAAAAGTCAATCAAACTCACGAAGTAAGCGATGAGGTAAAAGAAAGACAAGAGGAAGAAAAAAAGCATTCTAAACATCATCAAGAACAAGAGCAAGAAGATGAAGATGAACAAGAAGAGCAAGAAGTAGTTAAAAAAAGCTCTCATTTGCTTGATTTAAGTATATAGAAAGGATAAAAATGTTTTCAAAGACAAGAATTCTTAGTGCTATTGTGATGATAGCTGTGATAGCTGTTGTTGCTTTAGTGGATAATTTTTTGATTAATTTTGCTATTTTTGGTGTTTTATTGTTTTTGGTATTTAATGAAGCAAAAGCTATGTTTAAAAGCAAACACGCAAGTGCTTTTGTGGCTTTGTGTATTTTTGCAATAGGAGTATTTTTAGATAAGCCTTTCTTTATAGGTCTTATGGCTTTGATTTTGATTTTGGGATATTTAGTTTATAAAAAAAGTGAAAATTTAAATGAGCTTATGCCTTATATATATCCTACTTTACCTATTTTAATGCTTTATCAAGTATTAAGCTATGAGGGTATGTTTGTATTGTTTTGGCTTATAGTGATTGTTGTTGCTTGTGATAGTGGGGCGTATTTTATAGGAAAACTCATTGGTGAGAGAGCTTTTTCTCCAACAAGTCCAAATAAAACTCTAGAAGGTGTAGTAGGTGGCATAGTTTGTGCAGGGATTTTAGGAACTATCATAGGCTCTTTTGAATTTAGCTTAGTAAAAAGTATTTATATATCTTTAATCGTAGCTATTTTTGCTGTGATAGGGGATTTGCTTGAGAGCTATTTTAAAAGACAAGCAGGCGTTAAAGATAGTGGTAATTTAATCCCAGGGCATGGGGGAGTTCTAGATAGAATTGATGCTGTTATCATTGCAGCATTTGCAATGGCAACTTTGGTATGATTGTACTTGGAAGCACGGGAAGTATAGGGGTTAATACTCTTTTTATTGCTAAAGAAAAAAACATAAGCATAGAAGCTTTATCTTGTGGTAAAAACATCAAGCTTTTAAATGAGCAAATAGCTCTTTTTAAGCCTAAATTTGTATGTATCCAAGATGAAAAAGATAAAACCTTGGTTGATCATGATAAGATTTTTTGCGGCCAAGAAGGCTTAAAAGCGATGATAGCTGAGTGTAAAAGCACTTTGGTGGTAAATGCTATAGTGGGTTTTGCAGGGTTAAGCTCAAGTCTTATGGTGCAAAAGCTTGGTAAAACTTTAGCCTTGGCAAATAAAGAAAGCCTAGTAGTAGCAGGGAAATTTTTTGACACTTCTAAGATTAAAGCCATAGATAGCGAACACGCAGCACTGAAGTGTTTGATAGATAAAAGAAAAGATATTAAAAAGCTTTTCATCACAGCAAGTGGCGGAGCCTTTTATAATTATAAAATCAAAGATTTAAAAAATGTCAGCGTAAAAGAAGCTCTTAAGCACCCCAACTGGAGCATGGGAGCTAAGATCACCATAGATAGTGCTAGTATGTGCAATAAGCTTTTTGAAATCATCGAAGCTTATCATCTTTATGGCATTAAGCAAATAGATGCTTTGATAGAAAGAAAATCTTTAGTGCATGCTTTGTGCGAGTTTAAAGATGGTGGTATAAGTGCGTATTTTTCTCATGCAAATATGCGTTTATCTATAGCTCAAGCGATTTTAGATGAGCATGATCAAAGCTTTATAGAAAATTTAGATTTGTTAACTATGCCAAGTTTAAAATTTGAAAAAATTAGTTTAAAAAAATATCCTATATTTTCACTCAAAGATGAACTTTTGAAAGAGCCTGACTTGGGCGTAATTATAAATAGTGCAAATGAGTGTATGGTGTATCAATTTTTAGCTCATAAAGCGCAGTTTTTAGATATCGCTAAAGGAATTTTCAAAGCACTAGATCATTTTGGTGTGCCAAAGATTAACCAAATTGAAGATGTTTTTGAGTACGATAAGCAAGTAAGGCTTTATTTAGATAAGGAAATGAAGTGAGATATTTTTTAAGTGTTTTGATTTTTATAAATGCGGTTTTTGCTTTAGATTTTAGTGTGAAAGAAAATGGAAAAAGCTTAGATGATAATAACACAGTTTTAATCCTTGGAGGTATACAAGGAGATGAGCCAGGTGGGTTTCATGCTGCTAGTTTGCTTTTGAGTGATTATAATATCACCAAAGGTAAAATCATCGTTGCACCAAATTTGGCTTTTGAAAGTATTATTGCAAGAAATAGGGGAAATTTTGGAGATTTAAATAGAAAATTTGCCCATATAGATGAAAGCGATCCTGATTTTCACACCATAGAGCGTATAAAAAAGCTTATTTTAGACCCTGAAGTTAATATGGTCATAAATTTACATGATGGAAGTGGCTTTTATAGACCACAATATGAAAGCAAAGATAAAAATCCAAACCGCTGGGGCAATACTAGCATTATCGATCAAAGCGAGGTAAATTCTACTAAATATGCAGACTTAGAAAACATAGCTAAAGAAGCGGTGGAAAATATCAATAAAGCCTTAGTAAAAGAAGAACATCAATATCATTTAAAAAACACCAAAACCCAAGAAAGTAATGACAAAGATATGTTAAAGGCTTTAACTTATTTTGTAGTGTCAAATCACAAAGCAGCCTTTGCTAATGAAGCGAGCAAAAATTTACCAACACATTTAAGAGTGTATTATCATCTTTTGGCGGTGGAGTATTATCTAAAAAAGGCAAATATAGAATTTCAAAGAACTTTTGAGCTAACTCCAAATGGGGTTTATAGAGCCATTGAAAAGCCTTTGGAGGTAAGACTTTTTAATGATAAAATTTTACTTTATCTTGACAAACCTACTAATGCCATAAATTTCTTGCCTTTCCCTGTTAATCAAGCTTTAAATTATGAAGCAAGCAATGAAATTACAGCGGTGATTTCAAATGCTAGTTCATACTCAGTCAATTACGGAAATCGCTTGCAAACAAGATTATATCCTGAATACTTTGAGTTTTCAAATGCGCTAGATTGTGTTGAAATGATAGTAGATGGAAAAAATATACAAACAAATTTTGCTCAAAAAATCATGGTAAAAAATAGCTTTAAAATTCCTTCTATTGTAGGTGTAAGGGTTAATGTCATAGGTTTTGATAGGGGTAATGATGAAAGCGGTATAGAAATAAGTAAAAATCAAATGCAAAGTCGTTATTCTTTAGATAAAAAAAGAAAAATTTATAGAGTGGAATTTTATGAGTTAAAAAATGCAAATTTAGCCGATCAAGCCTTAGAAAAAAAGACAAATTTTAAAGAAATCAAAAAAGTAAACATACCTGCAAAAGCCATAGAAAAAGCAGAGCAAAAGGACAAATTTATTGGTATGATTTTAGTGGAATTTCAATGAAAAGTTTAATTCTTTCCATAGAAAGCTCGTGTGATGATAGTTCTATTGCTATCATAGATAAAAACAACTTTGAATGCATTTTCCATACAAAAATTTCTCAAGAAAATGCTCATAGTGTCTATGGTGGAGTAGTGCCTGAGCTTGCAGCAAGATTGCACAGTGAAGCCTTACCTAAAATCTTAGAAAAATGCCAAAAATACTTTGATAAGCTTTGTGCCATAGCAGTTACAAATGAACCTGGTCTTAGTGTGAGTTTGATAGGTGGGGTTGCTATGGCTAAAATGCTTGCTATTAGTCTAAATTTACCACTTATAGCGATTAATCATCTAAAAGGACATATTTATTCTATGTTTTTAGATAAAAAAGCTAGTTTTGATATGGGTGTGTTGCTTGTAAGTGGTGGGCATACTATGGTACTTTTTATCGATAAGCAAGGTAAAATCACAGAACTAGCAAGAACAAATGATGATAGCTTTGGAGAAAGTTTTGATAAAGTAGCAAAAATGATGGAGCTTGGTTATCCTGGCGGGGCTATTATAGAAAATTTAGCTAAAAATGTAAAAGAAAGTGATTTAGAATTTAGCATACCTTTGCTTCATTCTAAAGACTTAGCTTATAGTTTTTCAGGACTTAAAAACCAAGTGCGTTTGGAAATTTTAAAAGAAGAGCTAAGCTTAGAGCGTAAAAGCAAAATAGCCTTTGCATTTCAAAAAGCAGCCATAGCGCATATTTTAAACAAGTTAGAAAAAATTTTTAAAGAGTATAAATTTAAGCGTTTTGGTATAGTAGGTGGAGCTAGTGCAAATTTAAACCTAAGAAGTCAAATAGAGCATTTATGCCAAAGCTATCAATGTGAACTTTTGCTAGCTCCGCTTGAGTATTGTTCAGATAATGCTTTGATGATAGCAAGGGCAGCTTGTGAGGCTTATGAGCGTAAAGAATTTGTAAGTATTGAAAATGATCTTATAAGCCCTAAGGTGAAAAATTTACAAGGTGTATTATGAAAAAGGCTTTTACTATTATAGAACTTGTGTTTGTGGTGATTATACTCGGGGTTTTAGCAGCAGTTGCTCTGCCAAAATTTAGCGCGAGTAAAGATGAAGCAAGTACAGCTCAAGCTTTAGGAAATTTAAAAACTTTTATCAATGATGTAAGTTCTTATGTGTTAAAAAATGAAAATCTTTCAAGTATAGCTTTGATGAGTAATGTAGCAAATATAAAAAATGAAGATTTATCAAATTTGCAAAATTCCACCAAAGAACTTGATTTTAGTGTGGGAAATGACGAGCAGTGTTTTAAGGTGCTTTTTGTAGATAAAGAAAGCATTTTGCTTTTAGCACTTATGGTAGATAATGCTCAAAAAAGTAAAGTCCAAAATATAGCAGATTTAAAAAATCAAGCTTTGAAAGATCCTAAAAATCAAAGTATAAAAACTCAACTAGATGAGGCTTTAAATGCTTTTAGTCAAAGTGAATTTGCAAGCACTTCAAAGTCTAAGGCTTGTCAAAGTTTAATCCACTCTAAAGCTTTTAAAGACTTAGCTACTAGGGTATATTTTTTAAGTGGTG
>NZ_JAKMQV010000017.1:0-14082 GCF_025771745.1 Campylobacter sp. IFREMER_LSEM_CL2127 | reverse complement strand
CTTCTATATTTTCTTCTATATTTTCTTCTATATTTTCTTCTATATTTTCTTCTATATTTTCTTCATGTTGTTCATCTACTAATGTTAACTTATCATCTAATTCCTTGTCAATATCAGCTTCATTTGATAATTTAGATTTATCTTCAACTTCTAATGAATTATCTAAATTTTCTTCAAAAAAATCTTCTTGCAGATTTAAATCATCTTCACTTAAACTTTCTTCATGCTCAGACAAATCAATACCAGCCAAAAGTTCATTTCCATCTAAAGGCATATCTTTACCAATTAAAACATCCTCATCAAAACTCAATTCATCTTCTTCTAAAGTACTATCCTTACTTTCACTTAAAGTTTTTTCATTACCCAAAAGTTCTATAAAATCAGTCGGTAAAAAAGGCTTATATAAACACTCTACGCCATCTACTTGCTCTTGGTTTCTAGGCAATAAATAAATCAATCTATTACATTTACTTTTCAATTCATCTAAATTAGCTTCAATATCATGATCTATGATGATAATATCATAAAAGTCTTCAAGTTCTTCAGCATTTGCAAGCTCTTCAAATTCATAACCTAGTTTTTGAACCCCCAAGCTAATTAATTTTGAAACAGCTACATTAGAATTTATCAGCACAACCTTCATCTGTCATCTCCCAAGTTAAAGAAATGTATTATTTTAAAACATTTTTAATTATTTATTGCTTATATATTGAAAAACAATAACTCCATATGCTCAAAACTTTTTAACATTAAATTTTTAAAATACTGCATCATGATAAGTAAAATAGCAATAAGCACTGCAAAAGATAAAAATATCTTGATAGGATAACCCACCACTAAAAGATTAAATTGTGGCATAGTTTTCATAAGCATACCAAAAATAACATCTGATAATAAAGATATTGCTAAAATAGGAAAAGCCATAGAAAAACCGAGCACAAAGATATTTACCATAGCTTTATTCAAATAAAGCATTAAATTCTCGTGCGGATAAAATCCACCCAAACTAATATAATCTAATGAACTAGATATAAAAAGCAATACCAAATGATGACCATCAAATGCTAAAAAAACCAACAATGCAAGCAAATTTAAAACTTGAGAAATTACTGGAGTATTAGCACCTGTAGCCGGATCTAAAATACTAGCCATAGAAAAACCCATGGTAAAAGAAATTTGCTCACCTGCCATTTGTAAAATGGCAAAAATCATTTGTAAAATTAAACCTGCAACCATCCCAAAAAGCACTTCACTTAAAAGATATAAAATAAAAAAAGAATCAGGTGTATTATTTTCAAGTTTTGCCAAAGGATATAAAAACATTGTTAAAAACAAAGCTAAAGTTGTTTTTACTACCAAAGGTATACTATTGTGAGAAAAAAAAGGGAAAAATACTATTAATCCACTCATTCTGGCAAATAAAAGCATGAAAATTACAACATTTTCATCGCCTAAATATTTAACAAATTCCATAATTACTTAAATGATAAATCCTATCACATTTTTTAGCAAGTTCTTGATCGTGAGTTACAAAAACTAAGGCTGCATTATTTTCTTTGACATAACTGATCAAAATATCTAACACATTTAAAGCATTTTTAAAATCTAAATTACCAGTAGCCTCATCAGCAAAAATAATTTTTGGTCTTTTGCTTAAAACTCTAGCTATACTTACTCGTTGCTGTTGTCCACCACTTAATTTTGTGATCTTTTGATTCATTAAATCAACAATATCAAGTTTTTTTAACAACTCATAATCGATATTTTGCTTACTCAAAATACTTGCAAGCTCTATATTTTCAAAAGCTAAAAAACCTTTAAATAAATAATGCATTTGAAAAATAATCCCAAAATCTTTTCTACGAATTTCTAATAAAGCTTCATCGTTTAAGGAATACAAATCCTGATTATTATAAAAAACTTTCCCTGATTGAGGTTTTAACAAGGTAGATAAAATATGCAAAAGAGTAGATTTGCCGCATCCACTACTTCCACATATTGCAATACAATCTTTTGCATTTAAAGCAAAATTTAAATTTTCAAAAAGCGGAATATCAAAACCGTGGCTTAAATTTTCCGCTTTTAAAAGTTCCATTTTTAACCAATTTGCGCAGCAACTTCAGCAGCAAAATCTTCAGTTTTCTTTTCTAGACCTTCGCCCACTTCAAAACGAATAAATTCTACTATTTTAATAGTTCCACCAAATTCTTTTTCTTTTTCTGCAATTACTTGCTCGACAGTTTTTTTATCATCCATCGCATAAAACTGTCCCATTAGAGTAAGTCTACCATCAAGCTGAGAATTATCCGCTATAAAGCTATTTAGTTTACCTGGGATAATGTTAGGCCAAATTTTTTCTGGTTTTCCTTGTGCTTGAAGTTCAGCTTTAATAGCTTCTTCAGCTTCTTGGATTATCTCTTGAGTTAATTGCTTTCTACTTGCAAATTTTGGAATTTTAAGCTCTGGTTTATTAGGGTCTTTTAATCTTCTTCTTTCTTCATTTTCTTTTTCCAACTCTGCAACTAAAGCTTTATATTCATTTTCTACAAAATCCATATCAAGCTCTTCATAAGATAGATAACTTGGTTTCATTGCAGCAATATGCATACAAAGGTGTTTTAAAAATTCTCCACACTTATTAGCCGTAGCTTCACTATCACAAGCTGCAGCAATAATAACACCCACGCGTCCATTAGAATGAACATAACCATTTACTGCTCCACTAGCTCCAGCTTTTACAGTAGCAAATCTTCTTACAACTAAATTTTCACCTATAGTTGCAATTTGATTTTTTAAATATTCTTCAAATTTAACACCATTAATCTCACTTGAATGCAACTGCTCAACATTTTGAAGGCTTTTAGCTTGAATATGTGCTGTTGTATCTTTTGTTAAAGCAATAAATTGTTCATTTTTAGCAACGAAATCGGTTTCAGAATTGATTTCACTTACAGTTGCGCATTTTAAATCATCGCTTACTTTTACACTTACCAAACCTTCAGCAGCTAAACGATCAGCTTTTTTATCAGCTTTTCCAAGCCCTTTTTCTCTTAAAAGTTGCACTGCTTTTTCAAAATCACCATCTGTGTCTTTTAAAGCATTTTTACAATCCATCATACCTGCGCCAGTACTTTCGCGCAGTTCTTTTACCATTTGTGCAGTGATTTCAGCCATTATTCTTTATCTCCTTCAAAATCTTCTTCACTCATAGCTTCTTCTAAAACTTCTTTTTTTTCTTCTTCAGAGATTGGTTGTTCTTCATTTACTTCACCATCTTGCTCTCTTAAAGCTTTACCTTCATTGATTGCCTCAGCCATTTCTTGGCAGAAAAGTTGAACTGAACGAATCGCATCATCATTTCCTGGAATTGGGAAATCTACTAAGTCAGGATCGCAGTTTGTATCTAGTGGAGCAACCACAGGGATTTTTAATCTATTAGCTTCTTGTACCGCAATTTTTTCTTTAACAGTATCAATAACAAAAATCATATCAGGTTGAGTTTTCATATATCTAATACCACCAAGATATGCTAGTAATTTTTCTTTTTTTCTAGTAAGCATTAAAGCTTCTTTTTTAGTTAAAAGCTTAATGCTTCCATCTTCTTCCATTTTTTCTATAACTTCTAATTTTCTAATCGATTGGCGGATAGTTCCAAAGTTAGTCATCATACCACCAAGCCATCTATGATTTACATAAGGCATACCGCATTTTTCAGCATATTCTTTAATCGCTCCACCAGCTTGTTTTTTAGTACCAACAAATAAAATTGTTTTACCTTCTGCAGCAGCATCGCGAACGATGTTATATGTATATCTAAAGTATCTAAGTGTTTTTTGTAAATCAATCACATAAATACCTTTTCTTTCTCCAAAAATAAATTTTTTCATTTTTGGATTCCATCTTCTTGTTTGGTGTCCAAAGTGTACACCACACTCTAATAAATCTCTCATGCTTACCATGAAATTCTCCTTGAAATAAAATAATTAGGTTTATTCCTCCGCATTCTTTAACCCATAAGCAACCTAATAAGGAAATTAATGCGTGTGAAATGAAAAAATATTATATCAAATTTTATTTTATATTTAGCTTATTATTGAAGATAAAGAACGCCACAAGGCGTTCTTTGGGTAAATTAGTGCAGTTTAGACCAAACTGATCTTTTCCAACCTATAGCAAAAATACTTAAGATAGCAAAGAATATCATAATATAAATTCCTGTTTGCTCTCTTTCTTCTTTTTTACTATCACCAACTTTTTCAAGATAATTAATAACTTGGGTTTGTGCTTTTTCATTCAAACCAACTCTTGGCATAGCAGTTCCATGAATTTTCTTTTGAGGTTCATTGATGAAGATTTCAAGATAATGTGCACCTTTAGAACGAATCATCATAGATAAATCTGGAGGTGTCATACCAAGATAATTTTTTAAATCACTCATGTTTGAGCTTGAAACAAAGCCATCATATTTTACATCATGGCATCTTCCACAAGCATTTTCAAATGTATGTTTGTTTTTAGCAAAATCAAACTCTTTTGCAATTAAAGCTGTTTTTGCTTGCTCTGAAAGCTCTTGATTTTTAGCATATTTTTCTTCTAAATCAGCTTTTAATTTTGTATCAAATTCTTTTTCATATTCACTAGCTGTATTTTTAAAGAATGCAATTAAGTCTGCTAAATCTTGATTATCTTGTGCTTCATCGCCACTTAAAGGATAAGCAGGCATTAAGAATGGATTTTCATCATTAAATTTATGTGAAATTTGCAAAGCTTTAACCGGATCAACAATCAATGCTGCTAAAAATTTCTCATCATAAATAGCACCCGCATCACTTAAATCAGGAGGTGTTACACCTAAAGAAGAATCTGTAATAGTAGCAGGAATTCCGACAGCTTTCACACCATGGCATGCAATACAATTTCCTTCAAAAAGCTCTTTTCCTTTTTGTGCATTACCTTTACTAAAATCAATTTTTGCGATTTTTTCCCATAATTGCTTAGTAGCTTCTTCTTGGCTTTTAGCAAGCTCTAATGCTTTTTGAGCATTAGCTATAGCTTTTTCACTTCCTGAAGCATTAGCATCCATTGCTGCCTTTTCTTTTAAAGCAACTTCACCTTTGGTAAATTCTGCATCAGCTTTTGCAAAGTCAAAATTAACCGGAGTTGAAGGAGGATTCATCACTGAATGCGCATAAGGCTCAACACCCCAATAAACTAAACCTGTGAAAAAGACAACTACAAAAAATATTTTTAATTCTCTCATTATTAGCCCCTTTTTCTTTCCATGATAGTAATAATTGGTAAGACCACTAACAATAATAGTAAAAATACCATAGAAGCATAAAATCCTATCCAAGCATTAATTCCTGTTGGAGGAAGCTTTCCATAAACTGTTAGTACAATTAAATCTATCAATAATACCCAAAACCATACAAAAAACATTGGTCTTTCGTGTGCTGGTTTTACAACATCACTTCTATCAAGCCAAGGCAATAAGAAGAAAATAATTTGTGCTATACCAAATGCCGCAAGACCTATATCAAAAGCTTTAATGCTTCCAACATCAAAGAAAAATCCTCTTAAAACTTCATAACTCCATAAGAAATACCATTCAGGATAAATATGAGGAGGTGTTTTTAAAGAATTTGCTGGGTCAAAGTTGATTGGATCCATTGCAAAATTGAATTTAAAACATACCAAGTAAAAGAAGAAAATCATAAATAGCGCAATATACATAAAATCTTTAGCTAAAAATCCTGGCCAAAAAGGAATAACTTTAGAACCTTTTGTATCACCTGCTAAATATTTTTCAGCTTCTAAATCAAAATCAATCTCTTCTGAAATTTCATTATTTACGTGAGGAATTCTTAAAGAATAAAAATGGAATGCAATAATTGCTAAAATCACAATAGGCAATAAACATACATGTAACATAAAAAATCTAGTTAAAGTTGGATCTGAAACTGCAAAATCTCCTCTTATCCAAATAACCAACGCATCACCTATAAAAGGAATTCCACCAAAAAGCTGAGTAATAACTTGAGCAGCCCAAAAGCTCATTTGCCCCCAAGGCAACATATATCCACTAAATGCTTCTGCTGAAAATACAACAAATAAAAGCATACCACTAATCCAAATCATTTCGCGGCCTCTTTTATAAGAGCCATAATAAATTCCTGTTAACATATGGATATATATGATTAAAAATACAACCGAAGCAGCCACACCGTGCATATGACGCCAAAGCCACCCATACTCCACTTCTTGCATAATGGTTTTATTTACGCTATCAAAAGCCAAAGCTACATCTGGCTTGTAATACATTACTAAAAATAAACCTGAAATAAATAAAATAGCAAAAAGAGTAGTTAAAATAACACCCATTGCCCATAAGAAGTTAATTTGTTTTGGTATCCAATATTGAGCCATTAAAACATTAAAAAGCTTATTTACAGCTAATCTTTGATCAAGCCAATCTACAATACCATTTGCTTTTTTTATCTGTGCCATATTAAGCCTCCGCGATCATTTTTTTATATTCTGGACCTTCTTCGCCTAATACTAATTTTGTTCCATCAATTCTAAAAGGAGGAATATCCAAAGGTCTTGGAGGAGGACCAAATACATTTTTACCACTGGTGTCAAATTCGCCACCATGGCAAGCACACTTAAATAATTTTTCGTTTGGAGCGTAAGCTGGAATACAGCCTAAATGCGTACAAAGACCAATAACTACAGTATAAGCAACATCACCTACAACAACATCTCTATTGCTATCTTTTGCCATATCTGCATCTTTTTTTAAGATAAATATAGGCTTCTTACGCCATTCAATTGTTCTAAGCTCGCCCTCTTTCATGCCAGAAAGATCTACAGTAGTAATACCTGCTGCTTTTACACTTGGGAGTGGATCCCATGTTTTTTTCATTGCAACTAATGAAAAAGCACCACCCACAGCAGCTACCGTTCCAAAGGCAAAGCCCATAAAGCTTCGTCTACTTTCAGATGTAGCCATTTTACTTCCTTTGTTTTGATTTTTTGTAAAACTTAGCAGTTTATCTAAAAAATGATAAATTTTTTCTTTGGTATAAAAAGCTTGATTTAAGATATATGGATATTTATTTAAAAACAAAAATAAATGTTTGTTTTAAATTATAACAATAGATAAATTTATTATTATCTATTGTTTTTTCATTTTGATATAAATATGTAAAATATCCAAAGCAGCAGGAGTAATACCGCTAATTTGCGAAGCAGCAAAAATAGTTGGTGGATTAAATTTTTGCAGTTTTTCCACTACTTCATTACTCAATCCACTCACACTTTTAAAGTCAAAATTTTCAGGAATTTTTAAGTCATTTAAGTTTTTCATTTTTTCTATTTGTGCTTTTTGCATTGCTATATAATGATAATATTTTGCTTCATTTAAAATTTCATTTAAAGAATACTCATCCATTTTTGCAAACATTTCATCTAGAGCTTTTAGTTTTTCTATATTAAAACTCGCTCTTGCAACAATTTTTTGCAAACTTACTATTGAGGTAATTTTTTCTTCTTTAATGCTTTGCAAAAATTCATTATTTTGATTGCTTGGTGTCCATGTAGTTTGAAGTAAAAACTCAAGTCCTTTATCAACATTTTGTTTTATATTTTCAATATATGCATAATCTTCTTGACTTAAAAGTTTAAAATTATATCCATATTCTCCAAGTCTTAAAATGGCATTTTCTTCTCTTAAAAGCAGTCTATACTCAGCTCTTGAAGTAAACATTCTATAAGGCTCTTTAGTGCCTTTCATCACTAAATCATCAATCAACACCCCTATATAAGCCTCATCACGCCTTAACACAAAAGGATCTTTTTCATCAATTGCTAAAACCGCGTTTACTCCTGCCATAAAACCTTGCGCAGCAGCTTCCTCATAACCAGTGGTTCCATTAATTTGCCCAGCACAATATAAATTTTTAATCTTTTTGGTTTCTAAAGTATGTTTTAGCTCTGTTGGATCAATATAATCATACTCTATGGCATAACCAAAACGCGTGATTTTGGCATTTTCAAAACCTTTTATACTTCTTAGCATTGCAATTTGTACTTCATAAGGTAAAGAAGTAGAAAAACCGTTAATATAATACTCTGTCGCATCTTTAGTTTGTGGCTCTATAAATAAATGATGACTTTCTTTATCGCCAAAACGATTAATTTTATCTTCTATAGAAGGACAATATCTTGGCCCTATACCTTCAATTTGCCCTGTAAAAAGCGGAGCACGGTAAAAATTACTTTTTATAATCTCATGTGTTTTTAAATTTGTTCTTGCTATATAACATGGAAGTTGATTAGGCTTGAAATTTTTTGTTTTAAAACTAAAAGCTTTAGGGTTTTCATCTCCAGGTTGAATTTCTAAAACACTAAAATCAATACTTTTAGCATCAACCCTTGGACAAGTTCCTGTTTTTAATCTTCCTATTTTTAATCCACTTTGTTTTAAGTAATCTCCCAAATTTACAGACGCAAGCTCACCTACCCTACCTGCTTGAAGTTTGGTTTCACCTATATGGATAAGTCCGTTTAAAAAAGTTCCTGTTGTAAGTATGATTTTTTTGGCAAAATATGTATTTTCTAAATTAGTTTTAACGCCCTTAACTTCATCATTTTCTATAAGTAAAGACAAAGCTTGTTCTTGAGAAATTTCTAAATTTTCAAGTTTTAAAAGCTTATTTCTAGCACAAATTCTATAAGCATCCATGTCAATTTGCGCTCTACTTCCGCGCACTGCAACACCTTTGCTTTCATTTAAAATTCTAAATTGAATTCCAGCCTCATCGGTAATTTGCCCCATAAGTCCACCCATAGCATCAAGCTCTTTTACTAAATGTCCTTTTGCTAAACCACCTATGGCAGGATTACAACTTGCAGCACCAATTTGCTCGATTAAAGTAGTTAAAAGTAAAGTTTTTTTGCCCATTCTAGCAGCCCCGGCACTAGCCTCAACTCCAGCATGCCCGCCACCTATTACGATTATATCATACATATTTTGACCTCATTTTTATAAAAAGGCAAAAATTATATAATATTTTTTAAAATAAAATACTAAAAATACTTTTTGAAATTTAAAAGTTTTAGATAAAATCTCATAAAAATTAAAGGTATTGAATGTTTAATGGATTAATCCGCGAATTAGCCTTTGTTAAATCATATCAAAACAACACTTTAAGATTAAAAGCAAATTACAAACCAAAACTAGGCGATAGCATAGCAGTTAATGGTGCGTGTTTGAGCGTAACAAAACTTTTTGATGATGGTTTTAATCTTGAACTTTCTTATGAAACAAGAACTCACATAGCTATTGAAAATTTAAAAGATTACGTACATATTGAACCTGCACTAGCTTATGGCGATAGAATAGATGGGCATTTAATGCAAGGACATATTGATGGTATAGGTGAAATTACTAATATTTCTAAAAAAGAAAACGGAGTTGATTTTTATATTAAATGTCCTGATGATATACAAATTTATATGGCAAATAAAGCAAGTGTAGCTATAGATGGGGTGAGCTTAACTATCAATGAAGTTTTAAAAGATGGTATTCGCTTAACTATCATTCCTATAACCTTTAATGAAACCTTGTTTAAAGATTACATTATAGGAAGACGCGTTAATATAGAAAGTGATCTTTTAGCAAGATACATACACAGACAATTAAATTATAAAAAAGAAATTTCATGGCAACAAATAGACAAGATTGCATCACTTTATTAGAAAATGATTTTGTAAAAGCTTTTGTAGCCTTTGATCAAGATTATAATATTTTTAGAGCAAAAATTCATGATAATATTTTTCCTTGGGAAAATTCTATAAAAAAGTGTGTATTTTTAAATCAAATTCATTCTAATATCATCACTCATTATAATAAAGATTTTCACTTTAATGCTGATGGAATAATTAGCAATGAAAAAAATATAGCTTTGTGCATTTTAAGTGCTGATTGCTTGCCTTTGCTTTTATATGATGATAAAAATAAAGCCATAGCAGCTTTGCATTCAGGCAGAAAAGGATGTTTTGAAAATATCTTAAAAGAAGCCGTTTTAAAAATGCAAAAAAGCTTTAATACTCAAACAAAGAATTTAAAACTCATCATTTCAGCAGGAATTTGTGCTAAAAATTATGAAATTAATGGCGATGTTTTAAATTATAGCAAAGAAAAATTTGCACCTTTTTTACATGAAAATAAGCTTGATTTAAAAGCATTAGTTAAATTTCAAGCAAAAGAATTAGGTATTAATGATATTTTTGATATCAATCTTTGCACCTTTGATGATGAGAGATTTTTTTCTTATAGAAAAAACCAAACTCCAAAGCGCATTGTTAGCGTGATTTATTTAAAGGATTAAAATGTATGAAGTAAAAAATTTGCTTGCTTTGAAAATTTTACAAAAGGCCAGAGAATTTGGTGATAATGACTTAAGCAACGAAGTTTTAATCACTCAAATGCTAAATCACACCCCGCAAACTCTAAATCAAAACGATACTAAAAATTTAAATGAATTTATCACAACACTTATAAATGCCAAAGAAAAAGCTAAAATGAGCAATAAATAATTTTAATTTTTCCAAGTTAAAATAAATTTTGTTCCTTTATTTAGCTCACTTTCTACTTTTATTTTTATATTATGCTCTTTACAAATTTTATCTACCAAAGAAAGCCCTATACCAAAACCACCTTGATTTTCATTAAATCTTGAATAACGTTCAAAAATATTAGACAAATTTTCTTTCGCTATACCACAGCCACTATCTGCTATTATAAGTTTTTGCTCTAAAAGCATTATTTTAATATGACCGTTTTTTATATTATATTTTATCGCGTTGTTAATGAGATTATCAAACATTTTAAAAAATTGCTCTTTATTAGCATAAATTTTTCCATCATCTTCCAAGCTAAGCTCTAAGTCAATATTTTTTTGCTCCAAAAATATCTTGAAATACTCCATTCTTTCTTTAATCAAGTCTTTTAAAAATATCCAATCTTTTTTAGCATCATAAGCTTGAGAAAAATTTAAAAAAGTTAAATCTGAATACAAATGACTCAAAGTCAAAGCAGCTATTTTTACACGCTTTAAAGCCTTAATTTCTTCAAAATTCTTTTTTCTTTCCAAACTCTCTACACTCATTAATATCGCACTAATTGGCGTATTAATCTCATGAGTAGTGTCTTTTATAAAATTATTTAAAAATCTTATTCTCATTTCTAAAGGCTTGAGTGCAAATTTTAGTATAAAATAAGCCATTATACTTACAAAAATCAAAGAAAAAACCATAGACAAAGCTACTTTAAATCTTATAAATCCAAGTTCTTTGGAGATATCATCACCTTGTACCAAAACCCTCAAACGATTAACATCACCTAAGACCTCCAAAGCATCTTGTCCTTGAGTATTTGCAAGCAATAAATTATTTAAATTCACATCAGCCACATAAATTAGAGTGTTATTATTATAAATATTTGCGTTATTAAGTTTAAAAAATGTTGTTTGAGCAGGTAAGTCAAGATTAGAAAAATAAACTTTTGTTCTATCAAATATTGCAAATTTTATATTAGAAATTTGAGCAATTTTTCTAGCACCTTTTTCTATAGGCTCAAAACGTAACTTTTCCATTTGTAAAATTACAAAACGATGTTCTTGTCTTAATTTTATGCTATGTTCAGCTATTAATTCTTCTATTAACTTTGCATACCATACGCCAAAAAGTACTATAAGAACACTTCCTATACTCACTAAATACAAAGAAAGAATTTGCCACGCAACGCGCTTGGCTTCATACATAACAATACCCTCTTCCTCTTTGGTTGACAATACTATCTTTGCCTAAAATTTTTCGTAAATTTTTTACATAAGCTCTTAAGCTAAGCTCACTTGGCTCTTGATCATACTCCCAAATTTCTTCAAAAATGTAAGCAGTATCTATAAATTTACCTTTATTTTTTAAAAGCAAAGATAAAAGCTTTAATTCTTTTAAAGGCAGAGTTAAAGGTTTATCGTCTTGATATAAAGTTTGTGAAATAAAAGCAAATTTAAAACCATTTCCCAAGTCTTCATAATCTTCATTTTTATGAGCAAAAGAACGCTTTAAAATAGCATTAATTCTTATTTTTAACTCCTGCAATTCAAAAGGCTTTTTAATATAATCATCACAACCGCTTTCAAAACCTTTTTGTAAATCCATAGTAGTATTCAATGAAGTCATAAAAATAGCTGGAGTATATTTACCAACTTCTCTTAAATTTTTAAGCACACTAAAACCATCACCTTGTGGAACTTTTACATCTAAAATCCATAAATCAAAATTTTTCTCATAAGCTTTATCTTGCGCATCTTGAGCATTATCCACTAAAGTAACTATAAAACCTTCTTCTTCTAAAAATTCACTAACAATTTCTCCTAAATTAATATCATCTTCTAACAAAAGAATTTGTGTAGCCATTTTTAACCTTTTTATCATATTTTCTTAAAACATTATATTTTTTTTGTGTAAATTGAGTGTGAATTTAGTAGAATTAAAGCAAAATATTTATAAAATATTAACTATTTTATAATTTATACTGTTAGGATTTTTATGTTACCTGAATGGGATAAAAAATATAGCATTAATAATGAAAAAATTGATGAACAACATAAAAAACTTTTTGAACTTGCTACTAGAGTTGAAGAAATTTCAGATAGACCAATTTATCAAGCAGAACTTAAAAAGATAGTTGCTGAATTTTTTCACTATATTAAAATTCATTTTCAAGATGAAGAAAACTACATGGCTGAAATTAATTATCCTTACTTAAGCCAACATAAACTCATGCATAAACAAATCACAAAATCTATGATAAAACTCATACAAAGTATAAAAAGCACTAATGATTTAAAAGAAAAATTATATATAGTGGTTAATTCATGGCTTATAGAACATATCATTCAGCATGATATGATGATAGAGTATTGGAAACAAAGTACGCAAATAAAAAATTCTTCAGATAGCTTTGAAGAAGAAAAACCAAAAATAAAAAATTTCTTATATCAATGTCAATGCGAAGGAAAAACACACAAAGTCCCTTACGATATTCATTTAAAAATGCAATATTCTAAAGTACAATTTAAATGTAAAAAATGCTCTACTAATTTAATTTTATGTAAAGAAAAAACAGAAATTTAATAAAAATTAATCATAATTTAAAATATTGTAAATTATAATACATCAAGAACTCTCCCATAAACCAAACAAGGGGTTTTAGTATGTTACCAAAATGGTGTGACAAATATAGTATTCACAATGAAGAAATCGACAGGCAACACCAAAAACTTTTTGAACTTGCTGCCAATGTTGAGATGATTTCAGATAAGCCTATTCATAAAGGACAAATTAAATTTTTACTTGCGGATTTTTTCAATTACATGAAAGAACATTTTGCTGAAGAAGAAAAATATATGGCAAAAATAGGCTATCCTGAACTTGCTAATCATCAAAAAATTCATAAAAGTATCATACAATCCATGATAGATTTGATCCAAAATTTAAAAAGTACTAATGATTTAAAAGAAAAACTTAATATAATTGCATCCAAATGGCTTTTAGAGCATATTTTAAGAGAAGATATGAAAATAGAAAAATGGCATCAAGCCCAACTTAGCAAAAAAGACAAAAATACAAACTTAGGAGAATTGCAAGAATTTTATGAATACATTTGTTCTTGCGCAGATAAAATTCACAAAGTTCCTTATGAAATTCACCAAAAAATACAAACAACTAACACAAATTATAAATGCAAAGCTTGTCAAGAAGCAATAAGACCAAAATAAAGGCTAGACAATGAATAAAAGATACACTCTAACTCTTTCAGAAGAACTTTACGAGCGCTTAAGCCAAACTGCAAAATTTTCTAAAAAGAAAAAGGCTGAAATTTTACGCAATGCTTTAGAAAACTATCTTGATGAAATGGAAGATTTCGTTCCTGCTATAGAGGCTTTAGAAGATTTAAAAGATGGAGATAGTAAAAAACTAGATAGTATTATTAAAAAATTAAAATGCTAA
>NZ_JAKMQV010000016.1:0-14346 GCF_025771745.1 Campylobacter sp. IFREMER_LSEM_CL2127 | reverse complement strand
ATAGAGATAGAAGCTCCAGAACAAGTTGTAGAAGAAGGTTTTTTTGATGTTACTTTAAAAAATGGAAAGCCAAAGGCTGAGATAGAGTGGTTGAGTAGTCCTTTAATAACGCCTACTTCGCCACGAGATAATTATTTTAATGATAAAGGTGAAGCTCATGCTAAATATCATGTACTAGAAAACACAAATAATATTCAACAAATAATAGTTAAAACTTTAGGAGGAGATTTTAGAAAAAATGTGCGAGCTGTTTATAAAAAGCGCATTCGATTGCTTTTTGCTATGCCTTATAAAAATCCATATTTAGTTGGATTTTATCAAGGAAACGATAAATATGTCATACAAAGAAAAGCCATTCCAGAAGGTGGACATAATAATTTTGAAATTTATTTTGATGGTTTTGAGGATAAATTTATAGGAAATGAAATAACTGTAGAATGGGAAGGGTTTCTCCATGGTGGAATTTGTTACGGAAGAATACATAAAAGTATTACAGGACTATTTTACGATTTAGAGGATGCACATGATATTCATACTTTGGGTAATAGTATTGATTGTTATACTTCGTCTCCAATTCAAGTTGAAGATCCTCCGAAACATTCAAAAATTGTTATAAAATACGCTGGTCATGTTCAAGAAATTTCGGTGGAAAGATGGTATTAGGTTTTTATGGATAAATGAGTGGCTTTGGAGTTCTTATTTAGTGTTGGAAATGTTATAAGAAAAGAGTAGATGATATAAATAAGGCTTTTTCTTAAATGAAGTTAACAATATAGATACGCAAAAAAAAGGATTATTTTGCCATTTTACAATTTTATGCAATTTCTATCTCTGTTAGCCCAGCTTTCAGAGGTAGATATTAAAGCTCTTATAGAATATAAAGATTTATTATTGAAAGCATTGTCATCTTTAAATGAATCAAAAACATTTGATGCAAAAGAATGTACACAACTTGTTAATATTCTTGAAGAAACTTTTTTAGATAAACTCCAAATAGGAGAAAGCAAAAAGAAAGAAATTTGCAAAAATATCATCAAAATACTAAAAAATCATTGGAAAATGTTTTTTTGAAAATCAAGCTGTAATGCAAAACTAATAAGAAATAATAAAATTAAAATAAATATAAAATAATAATTTAAATGGTGGATTTAGCAGGACTCGAACCTGCGACCAACCGGTTATGAGCCGGTTGCTCTAACCAACTGAGCTATAAATCCGCCAGAAGTTAAAATAAAAATGTTATTATATCTTTATTTCCTTAATTTAAATTTAGAATTTTATTTTTACCGCTTTTTCTATTGCTAAATATCTAAAAGTTATTAAATTTTGTAAAATTCCAAAGAAAATCATAAAGGTAGCAAAAGAACTTCCCCCATGACTAAAAAATGGCATAGGTATACCAACAACAGGAGCAAAACCTATGGTCATCGATATATTTACTGCTACATATATGAAAATAAATAAAGCAATGCAATTTGTTACTACTCTTGTAAAATAATCATCTTTGAGCTTATAATTTAAACTCAATAAATGAAAAATGAGTAAGGTATAAAGTAATATGATTACAACCGCACCGATAAAACCAAATCTTTCAGACAAATATGCAAAGATAAAATCACTCGTAGAAATAGGTAAAAATTTAAAATGTGTTTGTGTGGCTTCATCAGCCTTTTTTCCGCTCAAACCACCACTTCCTATTGCAATGATGGATTGTTTTACATGGTAACTTGGCTCTTCAGCTAAGAAATCATGAATTCTTTGTTTTTGATAAGGTTTTAAAAAATCACTATAAATAATAGGCGAAGCTATAGCTATAGCTAAAAAAATACTAAGCCAAATTTTATAATTTACTCCTATGATAAAAAGCGTTCCAAAGCCCACTATTAAAAGTACTAAAGCTGTTCCTAAATCAGGTTCTCCTGCTATAAGTAAAAATGGAAGTAAAATATAAAAACTTAGCTTTAAAAATTGTTTTAAACCATAGCCATTATGAGGTGGCGGGTTTTGATAAATCAAATAAGCTAGCATTAAAATAAAAGAGGGTTTGAAAATTTCAGAAGGTTGTATGGTAAAATGCGTAAAAGGTATCTCAAGCCATCTTCTAGCTCCAAGTTTTTCAACACCAAAAATATCTACGCTCAAAAGTAAAGCTATATTGATCCAATATAACACAGGTATAAGCCACATTAATCTTCTTAAAGGTAAAAAGAAAAAAAATGCAAATCCTGCAAAACCCACTAAAGTATAGATAAATTGTTTTTCGGCTAAGCGTGTGTTTGCTTCATAAATTAAAAGAAAAGATATAGCTATGATAGGCAACACTAAAAGAGGTTGAACAAAATCAAAATGCGTTAGAATTCTTCTATCAAGTTTTATCAAAGCTAACCTTTTTTACAAAATATTGTGTAATTATATGCTAAAATTGCAAATTTTATCACAAGGAAATATAATATGCTAAAAATTTCATCGCTTTGTGAAGAAAGATTGGATATTTTTTTATCAGATATACTTAAACAAAGTCGTTCGCAAGTTACTAAACTTATCAAAGAAAACTGCATATATATTAATGAAAAATTAGAAAATAAAAGTTCTAAAAAAATAAAACAAAAAGATGAAATAAGCATTTTTTTACCTTTAGTAAAAGAAGCTAAAGAAAGTTACACGCCTGAGTTTGACATAGAAATTTTATATGAAGATGATGATGTTTTAGTTTTAAACAAAGCTCCTAATGTTGTCGTGCATGGTGCAAGTAGTGTTAAAGAAGCGACTTTGGTGGATTGGCTTTTACATAAGGGTTATGCTTTATCAAATTTAAATGGAGAGCATAGAGCGGGACTTGTGCATAGACTTGATAAAGGCACAAGCGGAGCTATCATCATAGCTAAAAACAATCAAGCACATCAATTTTTAGCAAATCAGCTTTTAGATAAAAGTATGGGAAGATTTTATCTTGCTTTGAGTGACTTGCCTTTGAAAAATGATAAAATGAGTAATGAAAAAGCCATTATGCGTTGTCCTAATAATAGGCTTAAAAAAATTACTACAAATACTAAAAATTATTTAGCAAAAAATGCAAAAACAGATTTTATAAATTTATTAAGTGCTAAAAACTGCTCTTTAATAGCTGCTAAATTATATACAGGAAGAACCCATCAAATCAGGGTGCATTTGGCAGATTTTAATCGCTATATTTTAGGAGATGAATTATACGGATATAAAGGAAAAATAAAGTATAATAGAGTAATGCTTCATGCGTATTTGATTTATTTTATTCATCCTAGGACTAAAGAGTTAATGTTTATAAAAGCTCCTATGTTTGATGATTTTTATCAAATTTTAAAAGAAAATTTTACACAAGGAGAGATAGATGAAAAAACTTCACTGGATTATCTTAAGTTCTGCTTTGGCTTTTAGTGCTTGTAGTACAACTATGAGTTCGCCTCAAATTGCTCAAGTAAATGATACTTTACCAAAAATTTCAAATATTAAAAGTATAAGTGATATTACAAGCATAGCTTTTGAATGGGAACCTTTGTATGATCAAAATATAGCAGGCTATTACATTTATAGAGCAAATGCAGCTGGTGCACCTATGGAGCTTATAGCAAAAATTAAAAATAAATTTCAAACTCATTATACTGATACAAATTTAGAGCCAAATACAAGATATTATTATTCTATGAAAACTTTTAATGAGCTTGGACAAGTTTCTCAAGATGGTGTAAGCATAGAAGCTTTTACCAATAGAGTGATTGATCCAGTGCCTTTTGTGCAAGCTATTGTGGGTTTGCCAAATCGTGTAAAAATAGTTTGGAGACCACACCCTGATGTAAGAGTAAATTCATACATCATTGAGCGTGCAAATATGAAAGATATGAAATTTAAAGAATTAACTAGGGTTAAAAATCGCTTAAGTGCTGAATATATAGATGATTCACTAAAGCCTGATGAGAGTTTTCAATATAGAATCATAGCTTTAACTTATGATGGTATTAAAAGTACTCCAAGTAAGATAGTTGAATCAACTACCAAAGCGCTTCCTCCTATGGTAAGTAATTTGCAAGCAAGTAAAGACGCGCCAAGAAAAATCATTTTAACTTGGGATAAAATTGACTATGCTGATTTTGCTTATTATAAAATTTATTCTAGTTCAACTACCTTTTTACCTTTTAGCGTGGTAGCTAAAACTTCTGAAAATACTTATGAAGATGTAGTTAAAGGTGTGGCTGAAAAAAGATATTATAAAGTGAGTATGGTCGATAAAGATGGCTTGGAAAGTCCTATAGCAAGTGAGCCTGTAGAAGGTATTACCTTAGGGGCACCATTAGCACCAAGTATTATTTTATGTGCTGTTGAAGATGATGGTATTAGAGTTGAATGGGTTGATAATGACGATAGAGCTAAAGAATACATAGTTAAACGAAGTGGAGGTGGAAGTAATGCTGTGTTTAAGGAGATTAAATCTAAACAATTAAAAGACATCACAGCTGTTCCTGGAAAAGTATATAGTTATGAAGTTATAGCTATTGATGCAAATGGTATAGAATCAAAAGCTTCTGATAAATTTACAGCGGTGAAATAATGCCAAATTTTAAGTGTAAAATTCTAAAAGAAATTCAACTTCCTTTTGAAAAAGATGGGGTTGAATTCTTATGGCTTGCTAAAGGTGAAAATGTAGACTTGCTTTTTACGCGTATAAAGCAAGAAAACTTTTTTTTGCAAATTAAAAAAGATGAAAAAAAACAAGAATGGCTTATTAAAGGTGAAAAACACACTAAGCCTTCACAAATTGGATATTTGCAAAAAGCCTTACTTGTGTTTAAAGAAAATTTCACTCAAGATGTAGTCTGTGAAGCTGTGGCGTTAAAACATACAAGGTTAATCCAAAAAACACCTTTAATTGTTAATGATTTAAAAGAATTGCTAGAGCAAATAAAAAACAAAAAGCAAATTTTTATTGAAATAGGTTTTGGAAGTGGTAGGCATTTACTTTATCAAGCAAGATCGAATCCTGATGTTTTGATTATAGGTATAGAAATTTACACCCCTGCGTTAGAGCAAGTAGCTAAACTTGCCTTAAGTGAAAACTTAAATAATGTTTTATTAATAGAAACCGATGCAAGATTATTATTAAGCGTACTTGAATCTAACTTGGTAGATAAAATCTTTTTGCATTTTCCTGTTCCTTGGGATAAAAAGCCTCATCGTAGGGTAGTCGGTTTAAATTTTGCAAATGAATGCGCTAGAGTTTTAAAAGAAAATGGGCAATTTGAACTTAGAACAGATAGTTTTTTGTATTTTGATTTTACTTTAGAAACTTTTTTAACTTTTTCGCATTTAAAAGCTTTAATCAAAAAAAATGAAAATTTAGAAATTTCAAGCAAATACGAAGATCGCTGGAAAAGACAAAATAAAGATATATATGATTTAATCATTAGTGGTTTTAGCAAGAGTGAAAGTTTAAGCAAGGATCAAAAATTTGCCATTGAAGATTTAAGATTAAACGCAGAAGAATTAGCTTGTATAAAAAAGAATTTTAAAAATGAAGTTTTTAAAGGTGAGGATTTTTTCTTGCATTTTGAAAAAATGTATATTAAGGATGATGGGTTTGTCATTAAAATAGCTTTTGGTGCTTTTTATAAGCCTGAGCATGTTTATATAGCTTTAAACGCACAAAAGATAGAATTTATTTTTGAACAGCCTTTTAAAACTAAAGAAAATTTAAAAGCTATAGAAAAATTAAGAGAAATATTGTATTCTTATATCAAATAATCATTTATAAAATAAATAAGGAAAAGCAGTGATGATAGAAGCTAAAAAGCTTTGTCTTGGTTATGATGAACTTGTTATAGAAAATGCTAGTTTTTCGCTAAAAGATAATGATTTTGTTTTTATTACAGGAAAAAGCGGTAGTGGAAAGTCAACTTTGTTAAAATCTTTTTATGGAGATTTAGAGCCAATAAGTGGGAATTTAAAAGTTTGTAATAATGATTTAGTGGATATTTCTAACGCTGAGCTTTTACAGCTTAGGCAAAAAATAGGAATTATTTTTCAAGATTATCGTTTAGTTCAAGAATTTAGTGTAGAAAAAAATGTAATGCTACCTTTGATGATTAAAGGTTATAGTAAGAATGTATGTAAAGAACAAGCCGCAAAGCTTTTAAAGCATGTAAATTTAACTTTCAAAGCTGATAAGAAGCCAGCTCAGCTTTCAGGTGGAGAGCAACAACGCGTGGCCATGGCAAGAGCTTTAGCACATAATCCAAAATTACTCTTATGTGATGAACCAACGGGAAATTTGGATGAGTATTCTTCAGATATTATATGGACTTTATTAAAATCAGCTAGAGAAATACTTGGAACTTGTGTGGTAGTTGTTACGCATAGAATTCCTACTAATTTAAGACTTGATTATCGTCGTTTTAATATAGAAAATGGGAGAATGAATGAAATCTTTTAAAAATCATCTTTCTTTAATATTTGCTTTAATGGTAATGATGTTTGCTTTTGAGTTTTTAATCATTACAAACAAAACTATAGAGCATTATGAAAAACTTTTAAATAAAGACTATAATATTATTTTAGTAGGTAAAACTCATTTAGATAAAAAAAGCATAGAAGATCAAGTAAGTCATTTTCAGTCTTTAGAAATTTTAAATCCAAATGAAATGATAGATAGGCTTAAAAATGATATATCAGCCAAAAATATAGAGGTTTTAAAGGCTACATTGCCAAAATTTTATACTTTAAAACTCAATAAACTTTTATCAGAAGATGAACTAAATACTTTAAAAGATAAGCTTTTAAAAAATCCTAATATTACTAAAGTAGAAACTTTTGCAAAAACGCATACAAAAATTTACAAACTTTTGGTTTTGGTGAAATTTTTATTATGGTTTTTCTTGTTTATTATAATATTGCTTAGCTTTGTATTATTGCTTAAGCAAATGAAAATTTGGCTTTTTGAACATACTCAAAGAGTAGAAATCATGTGTTTACTTGGAGCACCGTTTTGGTTTAGATCTTTTATGCTTTATAAGATTGTTTTTATTGATTGTTTTATAGCATTTTTATTGCTTGTATTATTTTTTACCCAAGTTTATGATCTTGAATCTATCAAGCTAGCCTTACAAAGTGTGGATATTAGCTTACCTAAGATAAGTATTTTCACACATTTGTTTTTGATTTTTTTAGCAATGCTTTGTGTTTGTTTTGCTTGTGTGAATTTTGTAATGTTTAAGGTTAGAAAATGAAAAAATGCTTTTTGCTTTTTTTGTTTTCTTTTTCTGTTTTATTTGCAAATGAAATTGCACAAAAACAAAAAGATATTAAAGAAAATGAACGTATAGTAAAGCAACTTTCTAAAAAGTTAGAGGATTTAGCAAGTGAAATTTTAGATAATGAAAAAAATCTAAAAAAAATCGCTTCAGAAATTAGCACTTTAACTTCAAAAACTTCTAAACTTGAAAGTTCAGTAAAAACTCAAATAAAAGCGCTAGAGCAACTCAATGCACAAAATAAAGATCTTTTGCAAAATAAAAACAAAATAGAAGGAAAGATTATTGATTTAATTGCTAAAGATTTTGCTTATGATTTGGCAATTCCTAAAAATTATATTGAAAGTGAAGATAGTATTATAGCTTTAGAATTAGTTGGGGTTTTGGATAAAATTTTCAAAGAAGAATTTTATCAAATTTCAAAAGATTATGAAAATATAAGTAAAAAAATAGAAGAAAAACAAACTCAAATTACCACAATCAATAATAATTTAAAAACCTATAAAGATCAAATCGATGAGCTTAAAAATCTTAGAAAAAAGCAAGAACAAGAAATAGCTAAGCAAAAAACAGATAAAGAAATTTATACTAGAAAACTTTCTAATTTACAAGCCCAACAACAAGAATTGAGAAAAACACTTAATAAATTAAAAATTATTAAAGAAAAAGAAGAAGAAAAATTAGCACAAAAAAAAGAAGATAAAAAACCAAGCTCAAATGTTAAACAAGTAGGCTCAAGTTATCAAATAAGCAGTGTTAAACGCTATAGCGGTCCTAAGACAATCGCTCCTTTAGAATCTTACACGGTAAAGCAAAAATTTGGAAATTATGTTGATCCTATTTATAATATTAAAATTTATAATGAAAATGTGGTTTTAAAAAGCGACAGTGCTAATGCTGCAGTAAGAAATGTTTTAGATGGTAAAGTAGTTTTTGCAAAAGCAACTCCAACTTTAAAACAAGTTGTGATTGTTGAAAATAAAGATGGTATACATACTATTTATGCGCATTTAGATAAAATTGCACCTGGTGTTAAAGTGGGTAGAAATATCAAAAAAGGTTATATTATAGGTAGGGTTGAAAGTGATTTAACTTTTGAAGTAACACAAAAGAATTTTCATATTAATCCTTTAGAGATGATTAAATAAATTAGTTTTTTTTAATGCGAATTTTGATATAGTTTCAAATCAAAGGAGAAATTTAATGAACAATAAAAGAAAAAGAGTATTGGTTAAATTTTCTGGAGAAGCTTTGGCTGGAGAAAATGGGTTTGGTATAGAAAATTCTATTTTAAAATATATAGCTTCTGAAATAAAAAGCTTGATTAATGAAAATGTTGAAGTAGGTATAGTAATAGGCGGTGGAAATATCATTAGAGGGGTATCTGCTGCAAGAGATGGACTTATAAAAAGAACAAGTGGTGATCATATGGGTATGCTTGCTACTGTGATTAATTCTATAGCTATGCAAGAAGCATTAGAAAGCGCTGGACTTGATGTAAGGGTTCAAAGCGCTATTCAAATGGAAGCATTCTGTGAAACTTATATCATGAGAAGAGCACATAGACACTTAGAAAAAGGACGTATAGTTATTTTTGCTTGTGGTACAGGTAATCCTTATTTTACTACAGATACTGCTGCGACTTTAAGAGCGGTAGAAATTCAAGCAGATATGATTATTAAAGCAACTAAGGTAGATGGAATTTATGATAAAGATCCTAAAAAATATGATGATGCAATTATGCTTAATGAGCTAAGTTATGAAAGAGCTTTGCATGATAATATTAAAGTTATGGATGATACTGCAATAGCCTTAGCTAAAGATAATGCTTTACCTATTGTGGTGTGTAATATGTTTAAAGAAGGAAATTTATTAAAAATTATTCAAGGCGATATGAGTTTATGCTCTATTGTTAAAAATCAAGATTAAGGATAAAAATGAGAGTAGAACAAATAGCTGCAAAAGCATTAAAAAAACTAAAAGATGATAGATATAAACTAGCTCTTGTAGTGGCTAAAAGAGCTGAAGAGCTTGCAAATGGTGCAGAACCTTTGGTAAATTTAGATAAAAATAAATACAAATATACCGACATTGCTTTACATGAAATAGCAGAAGATAAAATCGTTTTAGAGGGATTTATTGAAGCTAGTAAATGATGAGTTATTGTTAGATAAACTTGTTGATGATGTTAAAAATTGTAAGGATTTACAAAGAGCAAAAGAAATCCTTTTTATGGTCTTTCCACAATCTGCTGTTTTAGAAAAAGCAGTAGATTTTTGTATCCAAAAACACGAAGGACAATTTAGAAAAAGCGGAGAACCATATGCGGTTCACCCTATATTAGTGGCTTCTTTTGTGGCATTTTTAAGCCCTGTACAGTCTATGATTATCGCTGCATTATTGCATGATGTGCTAGAAGATACAAATTGCAATGAAGAAGAATTGAGTTTAAATTTTGGCGAAGAAGTCACCAAATTAGTTCAAGGCTTAACCAAAATAGTCAGTATTAGAGAAGATCATCTTACACGCTCTAATTCTAATGAAAAGCTTGCAAAATCTGCTTTGACTTTTAGAAATATGCTTTTAGCTGGTGTTGAAGATGTGAGCGTACTTGTAATAAAGCTTTGTGATAGATTGCACAATATGCTTACTTTAAATTTTTTAAGAGAAGATAAACAAAAAAGAATCAGCGAAGAAACCTTGGTGGTATATGCACCTATAGCTCATAGACTTGGAATTTCAAGTATAAAAAATTTGCTTGAGGATTTAAGTTTTAAGTTTTTATTACCTGATGAATATGCACAAATTGATAATTATATAAATGCAAAAGATCAACAAATTCAACTTGGATTTAATGAATTTATCTCAAAAATAGAAATGTTATTTTTGGAAAATGGGTTTAGACAAGGTAGTTTTGTTATACACAAAAGAATCAAACATAATTATTCTATTTATTTAAAAATGCAAAGAAAAGGTGTGGGGCTTGATGAAGTTTTAGACCTTTTGGGTGTAAGAATTTTGGTTGAAAAAGTTTATGATTGTTATTTGGCTTTAGGAATTTTACATACACATTTTAATCCTTTAATTTCAAGATTTAAAGATTATATAGCCTTGCCAAAACAAAATGGTTACCAAACCTTACATACAACACTTTTTGATGCAAAAAATATCATAGAAGCTCAAATTCGCACCTTTGATATGCATAAGACTGCTGAATTTGGCGTGGCAGCGCATTGGAAATATAAAGAAGGAAATATAACAACACCAAATTTAGATTGGCTTGCGGATATTTCTATGCATGGTAAAGAAGATGGCAATGCTGTGCAAGATTGTGATGCTATCGAACTTTATGAATATGCAAAAGATAGTTTATATATAGAAGATATAGCAGTATATTCTCCAAAGGGTGAAATTTTTACTTTGCCGCGTGGGGCTACGGCTTTGGATTTTGCATATGAAGTTCACACCAAAGTAGGACTTCATGCAAAAACTGCGTTTGTTAACCGCATGAGAGTACCACTTTTAACCGTGCTTAAAAATGGAGATATAGTTAGCATTGAAACTTCCGAAGAAGAATTTTTTAGATGTTCATGGATAGATAGCGTTAAAACAGGAAAGGCTAGAGCTAGTATAAGAGATTTTTGCAAGCAAAAGAAAAAAGAATTAAATAACAAAATTGCTGTTAATCTTTTATCTACTGTTTTTAATAAAGATTCTAAACTTATAGAAGAATGGCTTGAAAAAGAAAATTTTAATAAAAAGCTAAGACAAATTGCTTTGGATTTTAATTATTTTAAAGATGTAATTATTGCTCTAAGAAAATATATGGGGCAAAATCAAGCAGCTAAATTTGAACAAAATGAGCAAAAATTTGAAAGCATAGTGATTGGTTCTAATTATAAAATAACCACGATTAATTTTGATTATTGTTGTAGGCCTAAAAGAGGAGATGAAATTATTGCTTTTAGACATTCAACTGGAGCAACGATACACCATAAGCTTTGTGAACAAGCAATGAAAATGATAGAAGATAACAAAGAAATGGTTTTTGTTTTTTGGAATGATAGTTCGATAAAAAGTTACAAAATCATCGTTTCTATAGAAAATAAAAAAGGTTCTTTAGCAGATTTTCTAACTACTTTAGCTAAAATGCAGATTAATGTTTTAAGTATTAACTCAGCTGATTCAGAGCCAGTCGTTGCAAACTATTTTGAAGTACAAGTTGAGTTACCTAATAATATAGATCTTGAGAATGCAAAAGAAAGATTGAAATCTAGATATAAAATTTTAGATTTTACATCTTTAAATGATGCATATAATAATCACTAAAAAAGGTTTTTTATGGATATTAATGAAATTATTAAAGAAATTAAACGAGGAATAGCAGAAATTATTGATGAGGAAAGATTAGTTTCTTTAGTAAAAAATTATTATGAAAAAGGTGAAAATTTTTTTGTAAAGGCTGGTTTTGATCCTACGGCTGCTGATTTGCATTTGGGTCATACTGTGGTTTTGAGCAAAATGGCTTTGCTTCAAAAGCATGGGGCTATAGTGCAGTTTTTAATAGGTGATTTTACTGCTCAAATTGGAGATCCAACAGGAAAAAGTGCTACAAGAAAAAAACTTGACAAAGAAGAAGTACTTAAAAATGCTAAAACTTATGAAGAACAAGTTTTTAAGATTTTAGATCCAAATAAAACTCAAATTCATTTTAATTCTAAATGGCTAAATGAGCTTGGTGCTGCTGGTATAGTAGAGCTTACTTCGACTTTTAGTGTTGCTAGAATGCTTGAGAGAGATGATTTTACTAAGCGTTTTAAAGAGCAAAGTCCTATATCAATTTGTGAGTTTTTGTATCCACTTTTGCAAGGTTATGATAGTGTTGCATTAAAAAGTGATATAGAAATGGGTGGAACGGATCAAAAGTTTAATCTTTTAATGGGTAGACAGCTTCAAAGAGTATATAATTGCCAAAAAGAACAAGCGGTGATGATGATGCCATTGCTTGAAGGCCTTGATGGTGTAAATAAAATGAGTAAAAGCTTGGGAAATTATATCGGTGTGACTGAAAATGCCAAAGATATGTATGCTAAGGTTTTGAGTATAAGTGATGAATTGATGTTTAGATATTATGAACTTTTAAGTGAAAAAAGCTTAAATGAAATTTCACAAATAAAAGATGATATTAAAAATGGTTCATTGCATCCTAAAAAAGCTAAGGAAAATTTAGCTTTAGAAATTACTGCACGTTTTCACTCAAGCGAATGTGCGCTAAAAGCTAAGGAAGAATTTGATAAAGTCCATAGCGCAAAAGAGCTTCCTAGTGATATGCCAAGTTTTACTTTAGAGGGTAGTATTTGGCTTGCAAAAGCTATAGTAGAGTGTAAAATGGAAAGTTCTACTTCAGCTGCTAGAAGATTGATTAATTCTAATGCAGTAAGTGTTAATGGAGAAAAAGTTCAAGATGAACAATTCCAACTAGAAAGCGGTGAATATATTTTACAAGTTGGAAAAAGAAAATTTGCAAAATTAAAGGTAATATGATGAGTTTTAAAGCTTTAAAAATTGGAAAGCATGAGATAAAATATCCTATTTTTCAAGGTGGTATGGGGCTTGGTATAAGTTGGGATAAACTTGCTTCTGCGGTTTCTTTAAATGGTGGATTAGGGATTATTTCTTCAGTAGGAACTGGATATTATGAAAATAGAACACATATAGACAAAGAGTTTAATGCAAAACCTTATGGTAGTGATAATTTTTACTCAAAAGCAGGCTTAAAAGCTTTGATAGATAATGCTAGAAAGGTTTGTAAAGACGCACCTTTAGGCTGTAATATTTTATATGCAAGTAATAATTATGCGCAAATTGCACGCAATGCTTGTGAAGTTGGTTTTAATGTGATAGTTTCAGGAGCAGGACTTCCTACGAATTTACCTGAATTTACACAAGATTATCCAGATGTTGCTTTGGTGCCTATTGTATCATCAGCTAAGGCTTTAAAAATTATTTGCAAAAGATGGCAAAGCAGATACAATCGCTTACCTGATGCAGTTATAGTTGAAGGACCAAAAAGTGGAGGACATCAAGGTTTTACTTATGAGCAATGTTTAATGGATGAATATCAATTAGAAAATGTAGTACCACAAGTTGCACAAGAAATTAAAAACTGGGGAGATATACCATTAATCGCCGCGGGTGGAATTTGGGATAAGCAAGATATAGAAAAAATGATGTCTTTAGGGGCAAGTGGCGTTCAAATGGGAACTCGCTTTATAGGAACTTTTGAATGCGATGCGAGCGATGATTTTAAACAAGTATTGCTAGATTGTAAAAAAGAAGATATTGAGCTTTTAAAATCTCCGGTTGGTTATCCTGCAAGAGGGGTAAGAACTAATCTTTTAAATTTAGTAGATAAAAGAATGGGACCAAAAATTTCTTGTGTGAGTAATTGTGTTGCACCATGCGGTAGAGGCAAGGAAGCTACTAAGGTGGGTTATTGTATAGCAGATAGATTATATGATGCTTGGAGTGGTAAAAAAGAAACAGGCTTATTTTTTACAGGGGCTAATGGATATAGACTAGATAAGCTTATTAGTGTAGAAGAGCTAATGAAAAAATTAGTTAATGGTGAAGATGCTTAGAATATTTTTTATTTTTTTATTATTTTGTCTTAGTGTTTTTGCTAATGCAGAAGTTAAGAAATTTGATCAAAATTTTTTAACTTCTAATTCAGAAGAAAAACTACAATTGCACCAGCAGTTAAAATCTTTGTATATACAAAGTGTGATTAATGATAATAATGAAGAAAAAAATGAGATTTTAAAAAGATTAATCATAAGTTCAAATTCTTTAGGTTTTGATGATAAAGCTTATGTGCAAGAGCTTAAAGAAAGTGGAGTAAGTGAAGAAGAAATTTCACGTTTAAAAAATGCTTTAAAAGTTATACAAGATCAAAAAATAAAAAAAGAACAACCAAAAATTGAAACTAATACCACATCACCTGTTAATAAAAAAGAAGATAAAAAAGAAGATAAAAAAGAAGATAAAAAAGAAGATAAAAAAGAAGATA
>NZ_JAKMQV010000015.1:0-18488 GCF_025771745.1 Campylobacter sp. IFREMER_LSEM_CL2127 | reverse complement strand
AGTGAGATTATTTATTTTTTTTAGATATAATCGAGCTTTATTTATATATTAAAAAAGGTTATATTTATGTTGCGCTTGTTTATTGTAAGTGTTTTGTTTTTTAATTCACTATTAGCTTTTAATGTAAAATCTTTATTTACTTATACTTTTAATGATAACATTAGTTATGACTTAGGAAAAGCTAAAGAGATATATTTTAAAAACAAATGTAATACTTGTCATGGAGAGAATGGAGAAAAAAATTCTTATGGCAAAAGAGCTCTTAAAGACTTAAGTCCAGAAGAAATCAAAGGTGCTTTGAAAGATTATGCTAATGGATATTTTAAAAATCAATCAAGCGATAATATCCAAATGAGTTTGTATGCTAAAAAATTAAGTGATAGTGATATGAACCACATCATAGCTTATTTAAAAGGACAAAATTTTTCTATAGAACTTAATCAAAAAGATCTTTTAGAAGAAGAGCCAGCACCAAAAACTAAACACAATACATTTTTAAAATAACAAAAAGGAGTTTTCATGAAAAAAAATCTACTGTTAGCTAGCTTACTTTGTGCTAGTTCAATTTATGCTGCAGAGGTAAAAATAGGGGTTATTTTGCCGCTTACTGGCGCTTTAGCAGCCTATGGTAATGATGTATATGAGGGTATTAAACTAGCCAATACTTTAAATCCAAATTTAAAAAATGGAGATAGTATTAAAATTATAGCTATTGATACTAAAGGTGATAAAATAGAGGCAGCAAATGCTACTACTAGACTTATCTCTCAAGATAAAGTTTTGGGGCTTATAGGCGAAGCTGTTACACCAAATACTATGCAAGTTTTATCCATAGCCGAAGAAAGAAAAGTTCCTGCTATAGCTCCAGTTGCCTCAGGCGATAAGCTTTTAGACAAAAAAAGCTATGCTAGTAGAGTTTGTTTTATGGATAGCTTTCAAGGAGATAAATTTGCTAATTATGCCTATAAAAATTTAAATTTAAAAAACGTGGTTGTTATAGTTGATCAAAGCAATGTATATTCATTGGGTCTAGCAAGAGCTTTTGAAAAAGAATTTAAGCAAAATGGTGGAAAAGTACTTAAAAAATTAACCATTTCTTCAGGCGATAAAGACTTTAAAGCTATTGTTTCTCAACTTAAAAGTATCAATCCAGACTTTGTTTATATGCCAATTTATCACCCAGAAGCTGCCTTAATAGCAAGACAAGCAAAAGCAGTTGGATTTAACAAACTTTTAAGCGCAGGAGATGGGGTAAACAATAAAACATTTATTGAGCTTGGTGGTGATGCTGTCAATGGAGTAGTATTTACTGATAGTTTTGATTATAACAATCCTCCAACAGCTTTGTCTAAAAATTTCATCAATGCTTATGAAAAAGATCATGGCACCAAAGAGCTTCCAGCATTTTCTGCTATGGGAGCTGATGCTTATTATGTAATGGTAAATGCAATGAATGAATGCGCTAGTAATCTTAATGCACAATGCATTAATGAAAAAATTCACTCAACTAGTAATTTTGAAGGTGTGGGTGGGGTTATAAGCATAGATGCTAGTGGTAATGCGAGTCGTTCTGTAGTTATAAAAGAAATACAAGATCAAAAACAAGTATATAAAACTATTATCAATCCTTGAAAGGTAAACTATGAAAAAAATTAGTATAGCTATATTATCTGTCATAGCTTGCAATATTATACAAGCAAAAGAAATCAACATTGGCGTAGTTTTACCTCTAACAGGTTCTACGGCAGCATATGGACAAAGTGCTTTAGATGGAGTGAAAATTGCAAATTCCATGAAAAACACTCTAAGTAATGGAGATAAAGTAAATTTAGTAGTAGTAGATACAAAAGGTGATAAAATAGAAAGTGCCAATGCTAGCACAAGATTGGTTTCGCAAAACAAAGCTTATGCGCTAATTGGTGAAATGCTAACAGCTAATACTTTACAAGTGATAAGAATTGGCGAAGAAAAAAAGATCCCAGTGGTTGCTCCTGCAGCTACTGCTGATAAAATTTTAAATAAAAAATTATATGCTAGTAGAGTTTGTTTTATGGATAGCTTCCAAGGCTCATCTTTAGCTAATTATGTAAAAAATAAACTTAACTATACTAAAGCTGTGATAATTAGCGATCAAAGCGCGGATTATTCTTTGGGTTTAACTAGAGCCTTTGAAAAAGAATTTAGCAAGCAAGGTGGAAAAATTTTAGATAAATTTAGAATCACAGCAGGCGATAAAGACTTTAAAGCTATTCTTTCACAAATTAAAAATTTAAAACCTGATTTTATTTATCTTCCAGTATATTATACCGAAGCTTCTTTATTTGCACGTCAAGCAAAAGCAATGGGTATAAATATCCCTATGGGTTCAGCAGATGGGGTGGCTGATGAAACCTTTGTTAATTTAGCTCAAGATGCTGCAGAAGGATATTTATTTACCGATAGTTTTGATTATAACAACCCACCAACACAACTTTCAAAAGATTTCATACTAGCTTATGAAAAAGAAAAACAAAGCAAAGAAGTTCCAAATTTCACAGCTATGGGTGCAGATGCGTATTTTGTGATTTTTGAAGCTATGCAAAAATGTGTTAATGATTTTAACAGTGAATGCATTAATAACAATATCCACGCTACTTCAAAATTTGAAGGTGTTAGCGGAGTAATTAGCATTGATAAAACAGGCAATGCTACGCGTTCAATTGTTATAAAATCAATAGAAAATCAAAAACAAATTTATAAAGATACGATTCTTCCGTAAATAAAATTTTAAGAGGTTCAATGGATAGTTCTTTAATTTTACAGCAAATTATAAATGGTTTTAGCTTAGGTAGCATGTATGCACTTATTGCTATAGGCTATACAATGGTCTATGGTGTTTTAAGATTGATTAATTTTGCACATGGCGATATCATGATGGTAGGTGCATACTCAGCTTTGTTTTGTGTCACAAGTATGAATGTGCCTTTTTTAGGAGCTCTTTCTTTGGCTATGTTATTTGCAGCAGCTTTAGGTATAGCTATTGATAGAGTAGCTTATAAACCTTTAAGAAAAGCACCTAGAATTTCTTTACTTATTACAGCTATAGGCATAAGCTTTTTAATACAAAATGTATTTAATGTCTTATTTGGTTCAACACCAAAATATTTTCCTGTGCCAAGCTATCTTGAAACAGTGATTAATTTTAATAATATCAGCATTAGCATTAATAGTGTTTTAGTGCCTATTTTAACATTTTTTATATTATTAGTGGTTTTATTCATACTTTATAAAAGCAAATACGGCATTGCTATTAGAGCTTTAGCTTTTGATATTCATACTGTAAATTTAATGGGAATTGATGCAAATCGTATTATTGCTATTGTGTTTGCACTAGGCTCAGCTTTAGCCGCTATTGGTGGTATTTTTTGGGCTGTTAGTTATCCTTCTGTTGAGCCTAGCATGGGAACTCTTATAGGACTTAAGGCATTTGGTGCTGCTGTTTTAGGTGGTATTGGTTCGGTTGCTGGAGCGGTTTTAGGTGGTTTAATTATAGGATTTACAGAAGTTGTTGTAGTTGCTATTTTCCCTGATCTTTCTGGTTTTAAAGATGCTTTTGCGTTTATTTTTTTAGTATTGATTTTGCTTTTTAAACCAACTGGAATTTTGGGCATAAATTTTGAAAAAAGTAGGTTTTAAGATGGTTGCAAGAAAAATTACACATTTAAGTTTTTTTATCATAGCACTTGCTTTTCTTTTTATATCTCCTTATTTTTTCAATGATTATAAAATAGGAATTTTAAGCAATATTGCTATTTTTATTATCTTAGCAGTAAGCTATAATCTTATCAATGGGGTTACAGGGCAATTTTCACTAGAACCAAATGGCTTTGTAGCTATAGGAGCCTATGTTGCAGCCTTAGTTTTACTTACAAGTGAAAGCAAAATCGACCAGTTTTCTTTAGAAGATCCAAGTAGTTTTATTTTGATGATTCACTCACCAAGTTTTATTGTAGCTTTACTTGCTGCTGGACTTTGTGCTATGCTTTTATCTTTAATTTTGGCTTTTGCAGTATTTAGAGTTAGAGGGGATTATTTAGCTATTGTAACACTAGGTTTTGGTATTATCATCAAACTTATGGCGATTAACTTTGCTTCTGTTACAAATGGCTCTTTAGGCTTAAACGACATTCCTAAACACACTACTTTATACTGGAGTGGCGGGATTGCTATATTTTCAGTTGTTATCATCTTAAACATTGTTAGTTCAAAATTTGGTAGAGCCATGAAAGCTGTAAGAGATGATGAGGATGCAGCACTAGCAATGGGTATAAACACCTTTAATATTAAAACCTTAGCCTTTAGTACTTCAGCGTTTTTAGAAGGTGTTGGAGGAGGCTTGCTAGCTTGTGCACTAGCTTCAGTTTCACCTGAGCAATTTGACTTTTTATTTACCTTCCAACTTTTAATCATCATTGTTTTAGGTGGCTTAGGTTCAACTACTGGTGCTATCATCGGGGCTATTTTAGTAATAGGTGGAAGCGAGTATTTAAGATTTTTAGATGAAAGTATGAATATTTTTGGTTATGAAACCCCTGCTATGCCTGGTCTTAGAATGGTTGTATTTTCCATTGTATTGATCTTGGTAATGCTTTTTGCAAGAAGAGGAATAATGGGAGATAAAGAATTAACAGATGTTTTGTTTAAGTTTTCTAAAAGGAAGAAAAAATGATTTTAGAGCTTAAAGAAATTCATAAAAATTTTGGTGGAGTTAGCGCTATAGCTAATACCTCATTTGCTATTAAAGAAAGTGAAATTTTTGGACTTATAGGCCCAAATGGCGCAGGAAAAACTACGTTATTTAATATTATTACAGGAAATTATAAGCCAAGTAGCGGGGAAGTCTTTTTTCTAGGAAAAAAAATTGATCATTTAAAACCACACAAAATAGTTCATCTAGGTATAGCAAGAACTTTTCAAAACATAAGACTTTTTTCAAGCATGAGTGTTTTAGAAAATGTATTGATTGGTTTTGATAAGAGTATTAAATATAATATTTTCGAAGCTTTTTTACATCTTGGAAGATTTTCCAAAGCAGAAAAAAATGCAAAAAAAGCAGCTTATGAAATTTTAGAACAACTCAATATTGCTCATTTGGCTGATGAAAAAGCTACTAGTTTAAGCTATGGTCAGCAAAGAAAAGTCGAAATAGCAAGAGCTTTAGCAACAAATCCTAAACTTTTATTATTAGATGAACCTGCAGCAGGTATGAATTCTACAGAAAGCGATGATTTAGCTGAGTTAATTTTTAACATAAGAGATAACAAAAAAATTAGTGTTTTGCTTATAGAGCATGATATGAAATTTGTAAATAAACTTTGTGATAGAGTTATGGTGCTTGATTATGGTAAGACTATTTTTGAGGGAAAACCAAACGATGCGGTGCAAAACCCTGAAGTAATTAGTGCATATTTGGGAGATTTTAATGCTAGTAGTTAAAGATTTACATGTTTATTATGGTTTGATTGAAGCTGTTAAAGGTATTGATTTTACTATAAAAACAGGAAGTATAGTTAGCTTAATAGGCTCAAATGGCGCAGGAAAAACCTCAACACTTAATGCTATGCTAAATTGTGTTAAAAAAACTGGCGAGGTAACTTTTCTAGGTTATGACACTCAAAGACATTTACCGCACACTCTAGTTCAAAAAGGTATCGCCTTAGTACCTGAGGGAAGAAGAGTTTTTATCAATCTTACTATAGAGGAAAATTTAAAAATTGGTGCTTTTAATAATGCAGAAAATTATGAGCATTTAAAAAATCAAATGTATAGGCTTTTCCCAAGATTAAAAGATAAAAAAAATGCCCTTGCAGGAACTCTAAGTGGCGGAGAAGCTCAAATGCTAGCTATCTCAAGAGCACTCATGAGTGAGCCAAAACTTTTAATGCTTGATGAGCCTTCATTAGGTCTTGCTCCAAAAATAGTTGGAGAAGTTTTTGATATTATAGTCAAATTAAAAGAAGAAGGAATCACCATTTTATTAGTAGAGCAAAATGCATTTTCAGCTTTAAAAATCAGCGATTATGCTTATGTTTTAGAAAATGGCAAAATTGCTATGCATGCACCTGCAAAAGATCTTATCGGCAATGATGAGATTAGAAAAAAATACCTTGGAGCTTAATTCATGAAAAAACAACTTTTAGCTTTTGGGGATATAAAAATTTCTATTTTTTTGTTTTTAATTTTTGCCCTATTTTGCGCCCTAGCTACTTTCATAGAAAGTGCTTATAATACACCAACAGCTTGGGCGATGATCTATGGCTCTTCTTGGTTTGGCTTTATACAACTCATACTAGGGATTAATCTTTTAGCAGCTCTTTTTAAATACAAAATGTTTAATAAGAAAAAAATACCACTTTTAATCTTTCATATCTCATTTTTATTTATATTACTAGGCTCAGCGATGACTAGATATATGGGATTTGAGGGAAATTTACACATTAGAGAAAATGAAAAAAACAATATTATTGAAACTTCAAAAAGTTATATTTACATAGCAACCTTAAAAGATGATAAAGTATATAGTGCTTCAAAATCTGAATATATTGCAACCCTGCCTTTTGTAAATGATTTTTCATTTGATTTAATCTTGCCTGATGAAAAAGCTCAAATTGCATATGAAAATTTAATCTTAGATGCAAAAGAAGTTTATATTGATGATAATAATTCTGCTCCACTTTTATCTTTAATGCTTTCACAAAATAACGAATCTAAAGAATTGCTTTTTCAAGCAGGAGATATTGAAAATATCAACGGCGTTAATATAGCATTTTTAAATGACTCTGTTCCAAGTCCTTATATAAAAATCGATAAAGATTTAAAACTTAGTGCTGATTTTGATTTAAAATACATGTCAATGAGTGATGGCAAAGAAAATATTTTAAAAGCAAATCAAAAAGCACAAGCTAAAGATTTAAGATTATATTCTTTTAATGATATTAATTTAGTGGTTAAATTTGCTTCCTTGCATGGTAAAAAAACTTTAGAAGGTATCAATCAAGCTCAAGATGAAAGCTTTTTTACTTGGTTTAAAAATAGTTGGATAGAGCTAGGACGCAATGCTTTGATTTCTTTATTTGGTGAGGCAAAATACTGGAATAATTCTTTATTAAATAATTTCAAAGATTTTGCACAAAGCACTAAATATATGCCAACTCAACTTTCAGATAATGCTATTAATGCTTTAAAATTAAAATTAAGCTATAAAGGAGAATCCAAAGAAGTTTTCCTAGTAGAATACAACTCGCCTATCCGTATTGATGTGGCAGGTCAACCTTTCTTTTTAAGATGGGGTCCTAAAGGAATAGAAATGCCATTTGAAATGTACCTAAAAGACTTTGAATTAGAACGCTATCCTGGCTCGATGTCGCCTATGTCTTATGCAAGTTATGTAGAAATTGACAATGCTAATAAGAAACTAGAATATAAAATTTTCATGAATAATGTTTTAGATTATCAAGGCTATAGATTTTACCAAAGTTCTTATGATCAAGATGAACTTGGCACCATACTTTCAGTCAATAAAGATCCGGGTAAAATTCCTACATATATAGGATATTTTTTACTCACATTAGGAATGTTTTTAAATATTTTAAATCCTCATTCAAGATTTAGAATCTTAGCTAAATTAATCAACCAAGACACCCTAAAAAAAACAAGTGCTATTTTGGCTTTTATATTAGTTTTATTTGCAGGCCAAAATACTTACGCAAATGAGCCTATCAAGGTAGATGAAGCACACGCTAAAGAACTTGCTTCTTTGATAGTGCAAAAGCCTGATGGTAGAATGGTTCCTTTTAATACTTTAGCCATGGAAGTTTTAGAAAAAATACATAAAACAACGATCTTCCAAGGACAAAGTGCTGAAGCAACAATCATATCAATGATTTTTGATGGTAGTGCATGGTATGATAAAGATATTATTTTTATGCCGAGCAGTCGTTTGGTTAATGAAGAAATTTCTAAAATTTTAGAAATTGAGCCTAGAGCCTATACTAGTTTTAAAGATTTTTTCACTACAGATTCATATAAACTACAAAAATATGTAGAAAATGCTAATAGAAAAAATCCAAACCGCAGAAGTGTTTTTGATAAAGAAATCATCAAGCTTGATGAAAGGGTTAATATTGTAAATTTAATTTTCTCAGGTGATATTTTTAGATTTATTCCTTTACAAAATAGCACAAATAATCAATGGGTAGCACCACGTGAAGCTTATATAGGATTAAAAGGTGAAGAAGGTGCAGAAGTTAAAAGTATTTTAGAAAACTATTTTAATGCAGTTAGTAATTCCATTGTACATAATAACTGGGATGAAGCAACTAAAAACTTAAATGCTATCAAAAATTACCAAGAAAAATACGGCCATGAAGTTATGCCTAGTGCTAAAAAAATTAGCACAGAAATCTTTTTCAATAAAAGTCAAATTTTTGTAAATCTTACCCCTCTTTATCTTTGTGCTGGATTTTTGCTTTTAATTATAGTTTTTGTTAAGATGCTACTGCCAAAAATACGCATTGATTTTATTTTTAAATGTGTTTATGTATTTAATATCATGGCATTTTTCATCCATACTTTAGGTTTGGCTTTGCGTTGGTATATAGCAGGTCGCGCACCATGGAGCAATGCTTATGAGAGTATGGTTTATATAGCTTGGGCTTTATCATTATCTGGAATTTTCTTTTCCAGAAAAAGCCCTATTGCACTTTCTTTAACTTCTATTTTAGCAGGGGTTACTTTAGGTGTAGCTCATCTTAGCCAAATGGATCCACAAATTACTAACTTAGTTCCTGTGTTGCAATCATACTGGCTTACTATACATGTTTCAGTTATTACTGCTAGCTATGGATTTTTAGGACTATGTGCATTATTAGGTATATTTGTACTTGTTTTACTATGCATGCTAAAAATCAATGGTAAACATAATGAAAATATTTTAAGAAATATTACAGAAGCAACAAGAATCAACGAAATGGCTATGATCTTAGGACTTTGCTTACTTACAGTTGGAAATTTCTTAGGTGCTATATGGGCAAATGAAAGCTGGGGAAGATATTGGAGTTGGGATTCTAAGGAAACTTGGGCTTTAATTAGTATTTTAGTTTATGCGGCTATTTTACACATTAGAATGGTGCCAAAATGGGCAAATCAATACACTTTTGCAGTTTGCTCTATGTTTGCATACTGGGTGATTATTATGACTTATTTTGGAGTAAATTACTTTTTAACTGGTATGCACTCTTACGCAGCAGGAGATTCAGTAAAAATTCCTGATTATGTGTATTGGGGCTTTTTATTTATGGTGGCATTAAGCATAGCAAGTTATTTCAAAAAATCTTATGCAAAAAAATTATAGGAAAGTTTTAAATGAATAATTCTCTTTTTGTATTTTTAATTATTGCTTTAGTTATTGTTATTATACTTGGAATTCTTTTAGTTTTATTTTTTACACACAAAGATAAAAACACCAATAAATCAAATATCACTAAAACTCCAAAAATAATTAACATTGAAGATTTTATATCTAAAGCTAATGATGCAAAAAATTCTCAAGAAATTCAAGCTTTGATTTTGCAGTTTTTAAATTCACAAAAATTAGGATCAAATCCAAAAGATAGCGCCACTAAAAGAAAACTTGATTTTATTAGTGCTATTTCAGCAAATGCCAATGCCACTCCTAAGAATATTTCGTTTTTAAATAATGAATTAAAAAAAAGATATAAAACTTTAAAAAACGAAATAGATGCTTATGAGCAAATAGGTTTAGCAAAAAGAAAAATGAGACAATCTTAAGGTTTTTTGATGAAAAATATTAGAAATTTCTCTATTATAGCTCATATTGATCATGGAAAAAGTACATTAGCCGATAGAATTATCAGCGAGTGTGGTGCAATTAGCGATAGACAAATGAGCGCTCAAGTAATGGATACTATGGATATAGAAAAAGAGCGTGGTATAACTATAAAAGCTCAATCTGTGCGTTTAAATTATAAACTTAATAACGAAGAATATGTATTAAATTTAATAGATACTCCAGGTCATGTTGATTTTTCCTATGAAGTAAGTCGCTCTTTGGCAAGTTGCGAGGGGGCTTTGCTTGTTGTTGATGCTTCACAAGGAGTAGAAGCTCAAACTATAGCCAATGTTTATATAGCCTTAGAAAACGATCTTGAAATCATACCAGTGATAAATAAAATAGATCTTCCTTCAGCTGATATAGAAAAAGTTAAGCACGAAATAGAACATATTATAGGCATTGATTGCTCTAATGCAATTTGTGTTAGCGCAAAAACAGGTGTAGGTATAAAAGAACTCATAGAAACCATCATCACAAAAATTCCTGCGCCAAAAACCGATGATGAAGCACCTACTAAAGCTTTAATTTATGATTCTTGGTTTGATAATTATCTTGGAGCTTTAGCTTTAGTTAGAATTTATGAGGGAAATATAGCTAAAAATGATGAAGTTTTAGTTATGAGTACAGATAAAAAACATCTTGTACAAGATCTTTTTTACCCTCATCCATTAAACCCTATAAAAACCAAAAAATTAGAATCAGGTGAAGTAGGTGTTATCGTGCTTGGACTTAAAAATGTTGCTGATGTTCAAGTGGGCGATACCATAACACTAACCAAAAATAAGGCAAAAGAAGCCATTGGTGGTTTTGAAAAAGCCAAAGCTTTTGTTTTTGCAGGATTATACCCTATAGAAACGGATAAATTTGAAGATTTAAGAGATGCTTTAGACAAATTAAAACTCAATGATAGTTCTATTACCTATGAACCTGAGACATCGCTAGCTTTAGGGTTTGGTTTTAGAGTTGGTTTTTTAGGTCTTTTACATATGGAGGTTATTAAAGAAAGACTTGAGCGTGAGTTTAACCTTGATTTGATTGCTACTGCTCCAACTGTTACTTATGAAATTTATCAAACCGATGGAGAAGTTTTAAAAATTCAAAATCCAAGTGAGCTGCCTCCAGTAAATAAAATCGATCACATAAAAGAACCTTATGTAAAAGCAACTATCATAACCCCAAGTGAATATTTAGGAAATTTAATCACTCTTTTAAATCGCAAACGTGGTATGCAAGTTAAGATGGATTATATCACCCCTGAGCGTGTTTTACTTGAGTATGATATACCTTTAAATGAAATCGTTATGGACTTTTATGATAAACTCAAATCACTCACTAAAGGTTATGCTAGTTTTGATTATGAACCTATTGAATTTAGAGTGGGTGATCTTGTAAAGCTTGATATTAAAGTAGCTGGTGAAAATGTCGATGCACTAAGCATCATAGTGCCAAATGAAAAGGCACTAAGTAAAGGCAGGGAGCTGGTAAAAGCGATGAAAGAAATCGTCCCAAGACAGCTTTTTGAAGTTGCTATCCAAGCAAGCATTGGAAATAAAATCATCGCAAGAGAAAATGTAAAATCTATGGGTAAAAATGTAACTGCAAAATGCTATGGCGGGGATATTACTAGAAAAAGAAAGCTTCTTGAAAAACAAAAAGAAGGTAAAAAAAGAATGAAAGCTATTGGCAAAGTACATTTACCTCAAGAAGCATTTTTAAGCGTTTTAAAAATAGACTAAATCCCTAGTTTAAAACTAGGGATATAAATTTATGCATTGATATCTAAAGAATTTCCACCCAATTCATTGATTTTTTGAGTTACTTTTTCAATAGCTTTATCAATTGTCTCATAGCTGATATCAGGAAGTTTGCCACCCCACATTTTTTCCGCTTGCGCAAATCCTGCTTTTAGACCTTCTAAACCTTTTTGAAGTTTTTCCATATCATCACCAGCCCCATTAATAACAAAATCAGCCAATCTTTGAGATGTTTTTGCTACACCAAAATACCCATCTTCCCCAATAAGCTCTTTTGCCTCATCAGCATTTAAACTAAGTATATCTTTACCTTCATATCCTATAACTTTAAAATCTACATTTGATAAAATAGCCGTTAAAGAATCCTTAGACTGAGCTCCTTGAAAAATCCCAGCTTGAGATAGACCATTAGATGAACTCATGCTAAATGCTTGTTGCATAAAGCTCATAGCATAAAGTTCTGTTATACCTTTTCCGCCTATGCTAGCAAGCTTACTAAGCTTATCCTCATCAATATCTTTTGTGCTATTAGCGCTTTTAGTATTGGCATCTTCAAGCTTAGTATTCGAATCAGCCTTCCTATTGCTAATCTGTGACTCCACTGCCACACGTGAATACGAATTTATTTGCATCCTTGCTCCTTTTTTTGTGGGTTTATAAAAATCGGATAAAAATTATTAAATTTTATATTAAGAAATTTATAACCGCTACTATAATATAATTTCTTTTATTTATTGTATTTTTAAAATTTAGGTGATATAAATGCTTTTTAGAGATTTTTTTATAATCATTGTTGATCCGTATTTTAAAGATATCATAGAAGGTATAGAATCTCTTTATTAAATTTATTTTATCTGCATAATCTAAATAAAATAATTTTTAATAAGGAAAACCTATGTCAATACATAATTTTTACACTACATTAAATCCTACCAAACTATTTATAAAATGCGCCCTGCCAAATATGGCTAGTATGGCTTTTATTTATCTTTATGTGATTATTGATGGAATTTTTGTTGGAAAATATCTAGGTTCAGACGCGCTTGCTGCCATGAATTTAATGATGCCTTTTATCATGATAAGCTTTGCTTTAGCTGACATGATAGCCATAGGTTCATCAGTGCAAATAGCAATTAATCTAGGTAAAGGAAAAATTGAAAAAGCAAGAGCTATTTTTTCTTTTTGCATAGTTCTTATTTTTGCAATTTCTTGCTTAATGGGAATTTTAGGATTTTTTTTAGCAAAAGCATTAAGTGCTTTTATGGGAGCTGATGAGAACATTCAAAGCTTATCTACTGAATATATGCAAATTTTTGCTGTTTTTGCACCTTTTACCATGTTAGCTTTTGCTATGGATAATTATCTTAGAATATGCGGAAAAACTTTTTATAGTATGGTAGTTAATGTTGTTACTGCTTTGAGCAATATTTTTCTTGATTGGCTTTTTATAGTGGTTTTTGATTGGGGACTTTTTTCAGCGGCTTTAGCAACTTGCATAGGTATGTTTTTAGGAAGCGTTTTGGGGATATTACCTTTTGTTTTTAAAGATTTAGTTTTAAAATTTAAAAAGCCAATAATCAAGCTACAAATACTAAAAAATATACTTTATAATGGCTCATCTGAATTTTTTTCTAATATTTCTAGCTCTTTTTATACCATCTTAGCTAATGCTTTCTTGCTTGAACTTTCTGGAAGTACAGCTGTTGCAGCATTTTCAGTGATTTTATATCTTAGTACTTTTGTTTTCATGCTAGTTTTGGCCATGTGCGATGCTATGCAACCTGCGTTAAGTTATAATTATGGACACAAAAATATTGCAAGAATTCAAGCTATTTTTAAAAGAATGTTTTTTGCTTCTTGGGGTATAAGCACAATAGTGTTTTTATTTGTTTATTTTTTCAATAACCTTATAGTAAATGTTTTCAACAAAGATAACAACCAAGATTTTATCCATATAGCACAAAATGCCTTAATATTTTTTTCTTTTTCATTTTTATTTTCCTGGTTTGGAAAACTTTGCGCTTCATTTTTCACAGCACTTGATAAACCTTTGCTTTCTTTAGGAATTTCTATTTCCCAAAGTCTTATTTTTCCATTTTTATCTTTATCTATACTAACGCAATTTTTAGGGATTAATGGAGTTTGGTTAGCTACTTTAGTGGGCGATATTTGTATGATTTTTATTGCTTCAATTTTACTATATAATACTTTTAAAAATCTAAACTCTTAGCCAAATTTAAACAAGAGTTTAGATCTTGCTTTTCACATATATATAAATTTTTAAAATTATGAAGTTTTAAAGCTGTGCTTTGACCTATAACTACAACTTTATCTTCGTTTTTTAATGCAAAAAATTTCAAAAATTGCTCTATGCTTGAAGGAGCGCTAAAGATAAAAACACTAGGATGTTGTATTTTTAACTCATCTTTTTTGGGCTCTATGGCTACATTTTCATAAACAATTAATTGTTTTAAAGAGATATTTTCATTTAATAAAACCTCATCAAGGCCTGAGCTAATTTTCTTAGCTCTTAAATAAAGACATTTTTTATTTTTAAACTCAGATAAAAACTCGCTAGCTAAATTTTTACCATAAGCTTTACTAGGATATTTGATATTTTTAAAACCAAGTTCTTTTGCAAAATCAGCACTTTTTTGCCCCACAGCATAAAGTTTAACATCAAAATTAATTTTACTTTTACTTGACATTAATGCTTTTAATGCATTCTTAGAGCTAATGATCAAGCAATCAAATTCTTTTAAATTCACTTCAAAATCAAGAAATTTGATTTCATTTAATCTTATAGTCTTAACGCCATCAAATTCTTTATCCCCTATAAAATAAATCATTATTTTCCTATAAAAGTTTTATCAAAACTTGATCTTAAATTTAAAGTTGCCATATAAGGATCACTTGTTTGCATTATTGCTCTAACCACAGCTATACCTTGTATATTACAGTCTTTAAGCAAATTTAAATTAGTTTCATCTATCCCACCTATAGCTACCATAGGTAAAGAACTTAAACTAGCAATTTCTTTTAATCCATCTATACCAAGTACAACACAATCTTGCTTGCTAGGCGTAGCAAAAACAGCCCCTACTCCAAGATAAGTAGCGCTTTGAGTGTTGGCAAGCTCACTTTTATGATTAATCGTAAGTCCTATGATTTTATCTTCACCTAAAAGTTCTCTTGCTTTTTTTAAAGGCATATCCTTTTGTCCTATATGCACTCCATTTGCATTCACAGCCATGGCTATATCGATTCTATCATTTATCACAAAAGGCGTATTATATTTTTCACACAAAGCTTTAACTTTTAAAGCAAGATTATAAAATTCTAAAGTGCTAAGATTTTTTTCCCTAAGTTGTAAAATATCAATCTTGGCTTTCAAAGAAGCTTCTAAAATATTTAAAAACTCACTTTCACTTTTCTCACCCTTGCTTGCAACAAGATAAATTTTAAATGATTTCATATTTAGCTCTTTTTTTAATTTCTTCATCATTTAAATTACTTAAAGCATCGATTAAATTCACTCTAAAACTACCACTTCCACTAGAAAGTTCTTGAGCGATTTCACTAGCTATGCCAAAACTAAGCAAAGCATATAAACTAGCTTGAAATTTATCTTCTAATGCTCCTGCAAAAACCCCACACAAAGAAGCACACATACAACCTGCTCCAGTTATTTTAGTAGCCATGATAGAGCCATTATAAACTTTTGCAATGCGCTCTTGATTTATAATATAATCAATTTTTCCAGTTATAGCTAAAATACGCTTAGTTTTATATGAGTATTCTCTAGCTTTTTCTAAAAACTCATCATTAATTACAAAAGTACTATCAACCCCTCTTGCTTTACCATCTAAACCTATAACACTAGCCATTTCAGACGCATTTGCTTTAACAATACTAATACCTTTTAGATTAAGCAATTCAAAATTAATCCCGTCTCTTGCCTTACTCACACCCAAAGCGACAGGATCAAAAACTATAGGTTTATTTAATAAAGCATATTCTTTGGTTGCTTTTAACATAGAATTTGCTACAAGCTGATTAATTGTACCTGTATTTAATACTAAAGCTGAGCTTATTTTAGCAAAATCAGTTTGTTCTTCATAAAAATCAGCCATAGCAGCACTTGCTCCCATTGCTATAGTTACATTCGCACAATCATTAGCTGTAACATAATTAGTAATATGATGAATCAAAGGATTTTTTTCTCTTACTATTTTAATCATTTTTATTCCTTATCAAATTGATAAAAATGATTTGTTGGACCACAACCTTTTCCAAGCGCTAAGGAATTTAATATAGCCCCATATACATAATCTTTAGCAAGCTTTATAGCTTCATGCTTTTCTTTACCTAAGGCAAGATTGCTAGCTATAGCTGAACTTAATGTACAACCTGTACCATGTGTGTTTTTTGTGTTGATTTTTTCTGCTTTAAAAATACTAAATTCCTTTCCATCATAAAAAACATCATTAGTATTATCTTTACTATGCCCACCTTTAATCAAAACACTTTTTGCACCTTCTTTGAAAAGCTTTATAGCAGCTTTTTTCATATCCTCTTCATTAAGTATTTTAAAATCACATAAAAATTCAGCCTCAGGTATATTTGGCGTAAGTACATCAGCTAAAGATAAAATTTCATCTTTAAAAAACTGACAATTTTCCAAAGGCATTAAAGCATAGCCATTTTTTGCAAACATCACAGGATCAATCACTACATTTTTGGCTTTAAAGCGTAATAAATTTTCTTTTACGCAAGTTGTAATTTCTTTTGAACCTAGCATCCCAATTTTCACAGCAGCTGGCTCTATGTCTTCATAAACTGCTAACATTTGCTCATCTATTATCTTAGTGGGTATATCAAAACAAGAAATCACTCTTGCAGTATTTTCAGCCACAACGCTTAAAACTACACTCATACCAAATAAATTATGCGCACTAAAGGTTTTTAAATCAGCTTGTATGCCAGCCCCACCACTACAATCACTTCCTGCTATAGTTAAGATAGGAATTTTAGTTTTTGTTTTTGCTTGTATCATTTTTATCCTTTTTTATAAAAAAGGAAAGTTTTTGCAAGAATTCAAAGTTCGCATTACCAAACTTCTCAAGGGTCGAAGTCTAACTTCCTCTCAGCAAAAGCTCCCCATTAATGAAAAATTATATCTTAGTTTTAATTAATCTTAAAAAATATTTTGAAATACTGCTATAATTTTGAAAAAACTACACAATTTTTGAGGAAAAAATGACTAAAATTATTTTTGTTTGCTTAGGGAATATTTGTCGTTCCCCTATGGCTGAATTTATCATGAAAGATCTTTTAATAAAAGCAAATTTAAACGATAAATTTATTGTTTCTAGCGCAGGCACTTCAGGTTATCATGATGGAGAGGATATGCACTATAAAACCAAAGCCATGTTAAATAGTAAAAATATCAACTCCAAGCCATTTTGCAGTCAAAAGCTAAGCTTAAAAATGTGTGAAGAAAATGATCTTATTATCGTTATGGATAATTCTAATTATAATGATGTAGTTAAAAATTTTCCAAATTTTAAACACAAAATTCACAAAATCACTTCTTATGCTTTAGAATTAGGATACGATGAAGTTCCTGATCCTTGGTATAGCGGAGATTTTAATGAGACTTATACTATACTCTCGCAAGCATGCTCTAAACTCTTAAAAACATTAATATAAAAATTTATCATTTAGATAATATTTGTACATTTTTGATTTTAATGTTATAATAAAACCAAATTTCAACATTGCAAATAAAAAAAGGAGGTTATTTAATGAAAAGTATTAAATTAAAAATTTCATTAATTGCTAATGTTATAGCTATCATCTGTTTGATAGTACTTGGAATTATTAGCTTTATTTTTACAAAAAAAGCTTTAAATCATGAGGTGGTTAAAGCTGAAACTAACTATGTAAAAGTTGCAGAAAAATCAATGAGAGATTTTAAAAGTCTCCATACTCATTCTTTAGAGCAACTTTCTCAAGCTATTTTAAGACTTCCATATAACGAACTTAATACTCAAGAAAAGCTTATGGAAAACACAGGTGATTTACTTAAAACCGTTAGAGATATAAACAGCTATTTGGCTGTCTATATAGCTCAATCAAATGGAGAATTAATAGTAAGCGATCCAGATAGCGATAGTAAAGGCTTAGACTATGGAATTTATGGAAAAGCTGACAATTACGATGCTACCACAAGAGAATTCTATATAGAAGCTAGAAAGAAAAATGGCTTATATATCACAGCAGCTTATATTGATGCAACAACAGGATTGCCATGTTTTACCTATGCTATGCCTTTAATTAAAGATGGTAAATTTATAGGGGTATTAGCAATTGATGTTTTAGTTAAAGACTTACAAGAAAAATTTAACGAATTACCAGGAAGAACTTTTGTATTTGATCATGCTTATACTGTATTTGCATCAACTGATAAATCATTAGTTGGTGGAGAGCAAAATCCAGATATAGTTACAGTAGCTAAAGCTTATGAAAATGCTGGAGATTATAATATTTTTAATTATACCACTCAAAATGGTGGCGATAGATTTGGTATTTGTGTAAAAATTGATGGTTATACAACTTGTGCTGGTGAAGATGTAGAAGTAATAGAAACACCTGCACTAAAAATAGCTTACATTCAAACTATTATAGTTATTTTTACAAGTATTGCAAGTATTGTTTTACTTTATTTTATCATCTCTTATTATCTATCACCTTTACAAGCTATACAAAATGGTCTTAGTTCTTTCTTTGATTTCATCAATCATAAAACTAAAGATTCTGCTATGATAGATGTTAAGAGT
>NZ_JAKMQV010000014.1:0-19696 GCF_025771745.1 Campylobacter sp. IFREMER_LSEM_CL2127 | reverse complement strand
CTAAAACTCCTTATTAAGTAAACTCTAAAGACATTAAGCTTAAAGCTTTAGTTTATTGCTTTAATGCTTTTAAGCTTAATGTGTGTTAAGCAAGCTCTGGGGAGGGAAATTGGCGATATGTTATAATAATATAAAAAATATTAGAGGTGTTTATGTTAGATAAAATAATATATTATTATTACAACAATAATTATTACAAATGTCTAGAATATAGTGAAGCGTATTTAGAACAAGATCCTAAAAATGCTTTAGAGTATGCTATGATGGCTTCTTTTAAAATAGGAGATTATGCTAAAACTTTACATTATGCAAAACAAATTTTTAATTTATATCCTACAAGTTTTTATGGGCTAATGCTTGCAAAAGCATTTTTGTCTAATGGAAACTTTAATGATGGCATTAGATTGCTTAAAGAACTTTTACAAAGGCAATGTTTTTTAAAAGATGAGCTTAGTTTAGAACTTGCTTTTGCTTATCAAAATACAGGAAGCATAGAAGAGGCAGAAAAACTGTATAAGCTTACTTTAGAAAAAGATATGTATAATCTTGATTTGTGGAAAAATTACGCTGAGCTTTATTTTAAAACAAATTTCCAAAAGGCACTTGAAGCACATAATGAACTTTGTGATTTTACACAAATTATGATAGCAAAATTACAAAGTGGAGAGTTAGTAGAAAAAAATTTTACAAATAGTATTAATTTACAAGATAGATTACAAGAGAAAACCCAAGAAAACTTGACTATAGTTAAAATTTATGAGTATTTAAATACGCAAATTTTACCGCAAAAGGCGTATTTGCTTTTTAAACTTTTAAGATTAGAAGAATCTCTAGAATTATTTGCAAGTTTGTGTGAGTACAATCAAAATAATGCTCAGTTTTGGCAAAACTATGCAAAAGCATTAGAGTTAAGCGCTAATTACCAAGGTGCTTATAATGCGTATCAAAAAGCTTTGAGTTTACATCCGCACGCAACCTATCAGTTTGATTTGGCGTATTTATTAATGCGTATGGGTGAAAGTGATAATTTTGAAGAAGGCAAAAGAGTATATGAAAGTAGACTTTTTTATGCCCATAATGAAACATTTTCGCCATATCATTATAATAAAACTATACAAGCTTTTAACAAAGAAGGTGTGCAGGCTTTTAAAGATAAAGAAATTTTAGTTTTTTGTGAGCAAGGTTTTGGTGATACTTTTATGTATGCTAGATGTTTGGAAAAACTTTGTCAAATTGCCTCTAAAGTTTTATTTGCTCCGCAAAGTGCTATGTATGAAATATTTAAAAACCAACTCAAAGAGTTTAATAAGCAAAATAAAATTTTTTCTAATTTGAAAATTTTAAAAGATTTTCCGAGTGAATTTGATTATGCTATGCCAATTTGCTCTTTGCCTTTACTTTGTGATATTAAATTAGATGAAATTCCTAAGTTAAAAACACCTATCATAGCTCTAGAAAAACCAAATAACAAAATTAAAAAAATAGGAATTTTTTGGTTTACACCTAATGCTATGAATACTGATTTATTAAGAAATGTGGATTTTGCATTTTTGTTTAATGCTTTAAAAGATTTAGACTGTGAAATAATATCTTTTCAAGTAGATGGAATGCAAGGAGTTAATCTACCTAATGAAGTTGAAAATAGGGGAGTGAAACTAAAAAATTGGAACGATACTTTAGATAATTTAAAAGATATTGATTGTATGGTAAGTATAGACAGTGCTATAGCACATTTAGCCTTAGCTTTAGATATACCTACAATAGTACTTTTAGCGCCTAGATTTGATTGGCGTTGGGGTAAATTTGAAAATCCTAAAAGTTATTTTTGGCCTAAAGCAAATTTACTTACTTTTTCTAATGAAGAGAATACAAAGGATAGGCTGCAAAAAACAATCAAAAGATTAATTTGTGTTTGATAATAAAATTTTTATAAAGCATCTTTTAAGATAGATGTTTTATAAATCAGATAATTTTTGTATTATTTTAAATATTTTATAAATTATTTTTAATATTATTGTAAATATTTAAAATTTATTGTATAATTTTGCTCATTTTTTTGTGTTTATTTTATTGCTTAATTATATAGATATTATAGAAAAGGATTTTTGTGATTAAATGGGCAAAAGAATACAGCGTACATAATAAAATCATTGATGAGCAACATAAAGCTTTATTTGATATAGCCAAAAAGGCTTATCTTATAGCAGAAAACCATGCAAGTGTTGGTGAAATAAAGAGTGTTTTGATTGAATTATTTGAGTATGTTAAAACACATTTTAAAGATGAAGAAGCTTATATGGAAAGTATTGCTTATCCTGACTTAGAGTATCATAAAAAAATACATCAAGAAATCACCTCCTCGTTGATTTCTTTGGTAAAAAATATCAAAACTGTAAATGATTTTAAAGAAAAACTTAATATTATCACAGAAAAATGGCTTTTAGAGCATATCTTAAAAGAAGATATGAAATACCACAAATACGAAAAACAAAAACAGCTTCAAATGAAAGAAAATTCATTTGAAGTAGATGTTTCAACTGAAAGTATTTTTGAAGAGATTGTACCAGAACATATTATTTATGTTTGTGATTGTGTAAATGAGAGGCATAAAATTCCTCATCGAGTTCATTTGCAAATTCTTGATGGCGCAAAATATAACTGCAAAGTTTGTAAAAAAATAATTCGTATTGCTTAGGATTGTTTATGGAGGCGCTTCCAGTATGGAATGAAAAATATAGCATTGAAAATACGGATATTGATTTACAGCATCAGGCTCTTTTTGATTTAGCAGAAAAAACAGCTAGTTTATTAAATAGGCATATTTATAAAATTGAAGTTAAAGAGTTGTTGGGTAATTTTTTTGATTATATGAAAACACATTTTAAAGATGAAGAAGAATATATGTACTCTATAAATTATCCATATCTATCAGAGCACAAGGCAATGCATAAAAAAATCGTTAAAGATATGAGCGCATTACTTAGTGAATGCAATAGTACAAATGATCTTAAAGAAAAACTTTATAAAATAGTTTCTATTTGGCTAGTAGAGCATATTGCAGAACATGATATGATGATTAATAAATACAAAAAAAGTTTAGACAAAGAAGAATTAGAGCTAACAAAAGAGCAAGAAAAAGATAATAAATTTGAATATGTTTGTGGTTGCAAGGATATGATTCACAAGCTTGATTATGGATTGCATGTAAAAATTAAATATTTAAATATAGCTTATAAGTGTAAAAAATGTTCCAAAGAATTAAATTTTAATTCTTTGGAAGAAAAGTAGGTTGATGATTTTATACCAAGATAATAATATAAAATTTTTAAACTAGAATATAAAATTATCAAGATTATTTTTAATTTTAAGTTATTTGAATCATTTAAAATGCTTTTTGGAGATATATTATTATTACATAAAACAGCAAAATATAAGATAATTGTGTCTGTGCGGTAAAATTATATGAAAATATAGTTTAATAAAATTTGCAAGCTAAAACAGCTTGCAATTTGAATTAAACATTAAATCTAAAATGCATTACATCGCCATCTTGTACGATATAATCTTTTCCTTCAAGGCGTAGTTTTCCTGCTTCTTTCGCACCACTTTCACCTTTACAAGCGATATAATCTTCATAAGAAATCACTTCAGCTTTGATAAAACCTTTTTCAAAGTCGTTGTGGATTACACTTGCTGCTTTTGGTGCTTTCCAGCCTCTTTGTATAGTCCATGATCTAACTTCTATTTGACCTGCTGTAAAATAGCTAATTAGATTAAGCTTTGAAAATGCTGTGCGTATAACTACTTCAAGCCCACTACGTTCAATCCCTAAAGATTTTAAAAACTCAAAATGCTCCTCATCGCTTAAAGCTATCATTTCCTCTTCTATTTTAGAGCAAAGTTTGATAACCTCATGCCCTGATTTTGCTGCAAATTCTTTGAGGTTTTTTACAAATTCATTATCTTCTAAAAGGGAATTCTCATCTACATTTGCTCCATATATTACTTCCTTAGCTGAAAGCAATCTTAGTTCTTTTATAAGAGCATGATAGACTTCATTTTTATTTGGAAATGAGCTTGCACTATTGTTTTGATTTAAATGTTCTAAAAGCTCATTAGCTAAAGCCAAACTTTCTTTTGCACCTTTTTCGTTGGCCTTTGCACCTTTGGTGAGTTTTTCTATTTTTTTACTAAGTTGTTCTATATCTGCTAGTATAAGTTCTGTTTCTATGATTTGCACATCACGCACAGGATCAACACTGCCCGCAACATGGGTGATATTTTCATCATCAAAACAACGCACAATATGTAAAATCATCTCTGTTTCACGTATGTTAGATAAAAATTTATTACCCAAACCCTCGCCTTTGCTAGCGCCAGCTACTAAACCTGCTATATCAACAAATTCTATATTTGAGCGTATGATTTTTTGTGGATTGACAATCTTTGCTAGCTCTTTTAAGCGATGATCAGGTACAGGTACGACTGCTTTGTTTGGCTCTATGGTGCAAAATGGATAATTTGCGCTTTCTGCATTTTGTGCTCTTGTTAGTGCATTAAAAGTGGTAGATTTTCCGACATTTGGAAGTCCTACTATACCAACTGATAAACTCATTTTTATTTCCTTGAAAGATAAAGTAAATATGAAAGGCACATTCTAACACCTGCTCCACTTGCACCAAAGCTATGATAACCCCAAGCTTTTTCTAAGTAAGCTGGCCCTGCGATGTCTAAATGTAGCCATTTGTCTTTGTATTCTTCTCTAATGAAAGAATTTAAAAATAACCCCGCTGTAATAGCCCCGCCATAACGACTTGAAGAGGTATTACTTACATCTGCTATATTTGATTTTATAAGCTCTTTTAAGTGTGGGTTAAAATGTAAAATAGTAGCTAAATCTCCACTTTTTTTACTTACTTTGAAAAAATCATTTTGTAAATCTTCATTATTTCCCATGATAGCACTTGTGTATTCTCCAAGTCCCACTACGCAAGCTCCAGTTAGAGTGGCAAGATCTATTAATAAATCAGGTTTTAGATCTTGAGCAAGCGAAAGACAATCTGCTAAAACTAATCTTCCTTCTGCGTCGGTATTTCTAACCTCTATACTCACACCTTCTCTTGAGATGAGTACATCATCAGGCTTGTAAGCATTTCCACCTATCATGTTTTCAGTTGCACCGATGATAGAATGCACTTCTATATCAAGGTTTAACTCACTTGCGCCTTTGATAATAGCCATTGCCGCTGCACCGCCGCTTTTGTCTGATTTCATCGTTAGCATATAATCAGCAGGTTTTAAACTAAGCCCACCACTATCATAAGTTAGTCCTTTGCCTACAAACACTACTTTCATTTTTGGATTTTGCGGTTTATATGAAAGATGAATAAGTTTTGGAGGATGGATTGAAGCACGATTTACCGCTAAAAATGCTTGCATTTTTTCTTGCTCTAAGAAATCACTCTCATAGATTTTACATGAAATCTTGCAATCATTTTGACTTAAGCTAAGAGCATCCTCAGCCATTTTTGCAGGAGTATAAATTTGAGGAATTTCATTTACGATATTTTTTGCAAAATCACAAGCATTTGAAAAAACCTGACCATAGTTTATACCTACGCAAGCTTCTTCTAGGTTATATGCTTTGTCATTAATTTCATCTTTTGAGATGAAAATATTCTCTAACTTGCTCTGTGTTTTTTCTTTTTTATATTTATCAAACTCATAAGCACCAAAAGTAAATCCTTGAATCATAGCATTAAAGCTATTTACTACGCATTTTCCTACAACACTCTTTGTTTTAACACTTTGAATTTCAAGTTTTTTTAAAGCTTTATAAGCATTTGCAAAAGCAAGTCTTATATCTTCATATTCTAAACTTTTAAGTTCGCTATAAAGAATTTTATTTTGCATATCTATGCAAATTCCTTCGCCTTTATAGTTTGAAAGCTTAAAAAGTTCTTGACTTTGAGTGTATTTTTCTATCTTTTTATCTTGTATTAAAATGATTTCAAAGTCAGCATTTATAGAATTTATAGTTTCTTCTTTAAAATTAAAAATCATTTATGCTCCCTTTTTCTAAGTATTGATTTTTCTATTTGTTTCATACCTAAAAATAAAGCAAGTAAAAAACAAGCAATAATAGGCACTGCAAAATACCAGTGATCTCCAGCCCATTCCACTGCAAGCCAAATTTGTTTTCCAAAAAACCATGCAAGTAAAATGGTTATGGCAGCCCAAGCCCAAGCACTAATAAGATTAATAAATGCAAATTTTTTCGCACTATAGCGTGTTAGTCCTATGCTCATAGGTATAATAGTTCTAAAGCCATACATATATCTTTGTATGAATATAATAGGCCAACCAAAACGCTGCAAGAGTAAATGTGCTATGGCAAATTTACGCCTTTGGGTACGAAGTTTTTTCTGAATGTATTTTTTATTATATCTTCCTATATAAAAGTATATTTGATCACCTACAAAACCACCCAAACCTGCTACAAAGATGATAAGTCCTAAATTTACATGACCTTCATGTGCAAAAATACCTGCTAAAATAAGCGCAAGTTCTCCCTCAAGTATGCACCATAAAAACACGATGATATAAGCCCAGTTTTTATAATCATACAAAAGTTGTTTTAAAAATTCTTCCATTTTATACCTCTAAAACACTATAAACAGAAGTTAATTTAGCTAATTCTTTAGCTCCATCAAGACCTTTTAATTCTAGTAAAAAACAAGCTTCAACGCATTTTGCATTGAGTTTTTCTATGAGTTTAACAGCAGCGATAGCTGTGCCACCTGTGGCGATGAGATCATCTATAAGTAAAACGTTTGCTTTTTGATTATTAAATGCATCGATATGAATTTCTATGGTATCACTACCATATTCTAAGCTATAAGATTCTTGCAAGCATTTTGAAGGTAATTTACCTGGTTTTCTAATAGGCACAAAAGGTAGTTTTAATCTAGCGCTTAGCGCAGCTCCAAAAATAAAACCTCTACTTTCTATACCAACGATATAATCAAGTTTTGCATTTTGGTATTTTTCAACTAAATGATCCATTAAAAATGCAAATGCTTCTTTATTATTTAATAAAGTAGTGATATCTCTAAAGATAATTCCTTCTTTTGGAAAATCCTTAATAGCTCTAATGCTATCTAATAAGTATTTTTTATCTTGTTCTTTCATCATAGTAATGCCTCGATTTTTGCTTCTAATTCTTTGATTCTTTGTCTTAACTTTTCATTTTCGATACGATATTGTGAATTTCTTGTTCTAAGAGAGGTTAGGTCTGCTTTGCTTTTGTTTAATTCCTCAGTTAAAATATCAATATTACCCAAGCTTCTTTGAAGCTGTACTTGTAATTTTCTAATGACTATTTCAGTATCATCAAGATTATTTTTTATGAATTCTTTTGCTACTTTTTCTTTATGAAGTAAGGTTTTATAATAAAGCAACATAATAGTCATATAAATACTAACACAAATTAATACAGTTAATACAAGCCAACTTAAAATCATAATTTTGCCTCTATTTTACTAATTCGCGCACAATGTCTTCCACCGCTAAAAGAAGTATTAATGAAATTTGAGATGATTTCAAAAGCCATATCTACTCCGGTTAGTCTAGCTCCTAAGGCTAAAACATTTGCATCGTTATGTTCTCTTGAGAGTCTAGCGCTTAAAGGTTCATTACACAAAGCACAGCGTATGTTTGTATGGCGATTTGCTGCTATACTCATACCAATACCTGATCCACACACTAAAATTCCAAAACTATTTTCGTCAATTTTAGAGCTTAACAAATGTGCATAATCAGGATAATCACAACGATCATTACTAAAAGGACCTAAGTCTTCAAAGCTTATATTTTTTTCTTGTAAAAAATTGATAATTTCTTGCTTTAAAATAAAGCCAGCATGATCACTTGCTATGTAAATTTTTTCTCTTAACATTTAATAATCACTTATCATTTGAAATTTAAAGTATTAATTTTATCATATTTAATTAAAATTTTTCTTTCTTGTATATAATTATTTTTTAATATTTTCAAATATTTATTTGATATAATAATACTAAACTTAAGGTAAAAAATGAAGCTTGTTTTGATTGGTTCTTCAACGGGTGGTCCAAGTCAACTAAAGTTTTTACTAAATGATATAGAACTTAAAGATTGTGCGGTAGTGATTGCTCAACATATGAACCCAGCTTTTATTCCTTCTTTTGTAAATCAATTTAACAAAGAAGCAAAAAGTGATGTGATTGTACCAAACGACAAAGAAGTTTTAAAAAATAAAATTTATATTTGTCAAAGAAATATGGTTTTAAGTGGAAATAACACTTTAGTATTAAACACTACAGAACAAATAAGTAGCTTTAATCCAGGGATAGATGTTTTGTTTCATTCGGCTGTAAATCTTTGCAAATATCATAAAATTTTAGCCTTGATCATGACAGGAATGGGTGATGATGGTGCTAAATCTTTATTTGAGCTTTATAAGGTTGGTGTGAGGTGTTTATGTGAAAATGAGGCAGATTCTATAGTATATGGAATGCCAAAAAAAGCTAGAGATACTAATCCAAATTTAAAACCTATGAGTTTAATAGAACTCAAAAAAGAAATAATAAATTTTATCAAATCATAGGATGGAAAGATGATAAAAATTACAGAAAATGAAATGAATGATTTTATAAAAATAGTAGAGCAAATAAGTGGAAACAATCTTAATACTAAAAAAGATATTTTATCTATAAAGCTACCTAAATTTTTACAAGAATTAGGTTTAAGTAATCTTAGTGAATTAAATGAAAAAGTGCAGTTTCAAAGAAATTTAAAGCAAGAAACTATGGATTTTATTACAGTTTGTGAGACATATTTTTTTAGAGAATTAGAACAATTAAAAGATGTAATTTTTTATATAAAATCTCTTGATCGACCTGTAAATGTGCTTTGTGCTCCATGTTCAAGTGGTGAAGAAGTGTATTCTTTAGCTATTTTAGCAAGTGAGAATTTTGTTAAAGGTATGAATATAGTTGGTATAGATATTAATAAAAAAATGATAGATAAATGCAATGAAATGTTATATTCAGAGCGCTCAGTAGCTAGATTAAACACTATGCAAAAAACGCGTTATTTTGATGTAAAAGATAGAATGTATCAGCTTAAAAAAGAAACTTTAGCTTGTAGGTGTCGTTTTGAGCTTTGTAATGTTTTTGATGATTCTTTATTTAAACTTGGGAAATTTGATGTGATTTTTTCAAGAAATATGATGATTTATTTTGATCAAGATTTCAAAATAAGATTAATGGAGCGTTTCCATAGGATATTAAATAGAGAAGGTAGAATATACCCAGGAAAATCAGATCTTGTACCTGAAACAGCGTATTTTGAAAAAAACTTTTCAGCGGGTGGGGTTTATTATTCTAAGGTGGATTAATTATATTTTTTATTAAACCACCACCAATAAATCGCCGCAAAGATAAAACATACTCCTAAGCCAAAAGTAAAATGGCTTAATTTTACTCCATAAAATTCAAATAAATATCCTGTTGAAAAAGCAATAATTGCACTAAAAGTTAAATACACCATATCATTATAGGCAATCACTCTACCATAATATCTTTTATCACAATCATTTTGCAAAAGTGTGTAAGTATAGCTCCATAAAGATGAAGTACAAAAACCTGCCATTACTAAGCCTATAAAGGCAAGATAAAAGTTAAATTGCAAGCAAGCCCAAAGCATTATACCTATACCTTGCGCTAAGTATAAATATACTAAAGTGTTTTTATTAATATAAGGACTAAGCACATAAGGTCCTATGAGTAAAGATATGGCTCTTATAGCATTAGAAAGCCCTATGGCTAGAGGTATGGAAATAACTTTTGCGTATTCATATTCGGCTAAAAGAGTGATTAAAACATCATAAGCGGTTATCCCTACAACTCCATGAAGTAAAATCAAATGAATGATTTTTTTATTGTTAAATACATAAACTAAACCTTCTTTGATTAATATAAAAAGATTGTTTTGTGTGGTATTTTTTTCATCGGGTAAGATTAAAGTTTTAAGTATAAGCATGGCACAAAACAGCATTAAAGTATCAGCTATGAAAGCTGGTTTTACTCCAAAAAGATCTATAAAAAGTCCTGCTGCGCCCATACCCAAAGCATATGATACAGCCCATATAATACTATGAAGCTCATTGCCTAGTTTTAATTCTTGCGGGGTTAAAATTTTAGGTAAAACTGACATTTCTGTTTGAAAATACATGCTTGCAACCGCCATACGCACAAAGGTTAAAAAGTACAAAAACCAAAGCATAGCTAAAGAATTTACAAAAATTAGCATAAAAATAGAAATCATCTCAATGCTAATCATTGTCAGTAATAAATTTTTAGGTTTAAATCTATCTACTATAACTCCGTTTATAGGTGCAAGTATAATAGAAGGTAAAAAAACAAAAATAGCTGAAAAGCCTATGATATTTGCAGGTGCTTGTAGCTCTTTGGTTAAGAGGGTAAAAACACCTACTTGGGAAAACCATGCACCAAAATAACTTATAAATTGTACCATTGCTAAAAGGCGAAAAGTTTTATTATTTTTAAGTAAAGACCTATAAGTCATGAGTATCCTATGAATATATGAAATTAAAGGGCTTGATTATATCGTTTTTAAGATTATTTTACATTTAAATGCTATAATAATTCTTTTTTATAAAAAAGGTTAATAATGAATAGATTAAGTAAAAAAGAAGCATTAAATTTACTCCAAAATGCACCTTTATACGAATTAGGTGCAATGGCTTATGAGAAAAAATTAGAGCTTCACCCTGAAAAAATAACTACTTTTGTGGTGGATAGAAATATAAATTATACAAATATTTGCTGTATTGATTGTGATTTTTGTGCTTTTTGTAGAAAAGAAAAAGATGATGATTCTTATATTTTAAAATACGAAGAAATAGGGCAAAAAATAGAAGAATTACAAGCCATAGGTGGAACGCAAATTTTATTTCAAGGTGGGGTGCATCCAAAACTTAAAATAGAATGGTATGAAGACTTGCTTTCTTATATAAAAACTAATTATCCAACCATCACTGTGCATGGTTTTTCAGCAGTAGAGATAGCTTATATAGCAAGAGTTTCTAAAATTTCTATCGAAGAGGTTTTAAAAAGATTACAAGCTAAAGGACTTTTTTCTATACCTGGAGCGGGTGCTGAAGTATTAAGCGATAGGGTAAGAGATATCATCGCACCACATAAATGCGACACAGCTACTTGGCTTAGGGTGCATGAGAGTGCGCATAATATAGGTATGAAAAGTACTGCTACTATGATGTTTGGTACGGTTGAAAATGATGAGGAAATTATCGAACATTTTGATCATTTAAGAAATTTACAAGATAAAACAAATGGTTTTAGAGCTTTTATTTTATGGTCATTTCAAAGCGAAAATACTCCTTTGATTAAAAAACATCCTGAAATCATCAAACAAAGTTCTAATAGATATTTAAGATTACTAGCTTTGGCAAGATTATATTTGGATAATTTTAAAAATTTACAAAGTTCATGGGTAACGCAAGGCTCTTTGATAGGCCAACTTGCTTTAAAATTTGGTGCAAATGATTTAGGTTCAACCATGATGGAGGAAAATGTCGTAGCCGCAGCTGGTGCAAAATATAGAATGAATCAAGAGCAAATGATAGAACTTATCAAAGATATAGGAGAATTACCTGCTAAACGTGACACAGCTTATAATATTTTAGAAAGGTTTTAATGCTAAATTTAGACTTTAATAATACTAAAATAGACATAATATATGAGTATGAAAACGAGCTTCCTGTGGTATTTTTTAAGCTCATTTTTAAAAATAGTGGAAAAATAGCAGAAAAACACAATAGGGGTTGTGCAAGTATGTTTGCTAGGCTTTTAAATGAAGGAAGTAATGATGAGTTTTTTAAAAGCTTAGAATACCGTGCTATAGAGCTTTATGCTAAGGCTAGTTTTGAGCATTTTCAAATTAGTATTAAATGCTTGAAAGAACATTTTGATTTTGCTTTAGAAAAATTACAAGAATTGTTTTTAAATGTGCGTTTTGATGAAAAAATCTTACAAAGATTAAAAACTTTAGCTTTGGGTGAGCTTGCAAGTTTAAATACTGATTATGATTATCAAGCAAAAAGACTTTTAAATAAGAATGTTTTCAAAGATGAAATTTTTGCTAGTGGTCTTGATGGGACTAAAGAAAGCATAGAAAAGATTAGTTTGAAAGAATTACAAGATTTTATGAGTGAAAATTTAGTACTTGATAATGCTTTATTTGTTTTTGGTGGAGATATTAAAGAAGATGAAGCAAAGATTAAAGCAGAAAAAATTTGCCAAATTTTAAAAAGAAATACCCCAAATCAAAACAAAAGTTACAAACTCATTGATGAGAATATAGAAGTAAGTGAGCAAAAAAGTACTGAGCAAGCTTATATATACTTTTGCTCCCCATTTAATATGCAAATTAATGATGAGAAAATGTATTTAGCTAAACTTGCTTTATTTATCTTGGGTCAAGGTGGTTTTGGTTCGCGTTTGATGGAGGAAGTGCGTGTAAAAAGAGGCTTGGCGTATTCAGCATATGCTATGCTTGATGTAAATTTAAATTATAGTAGAGTTTTTGGGTATTTGCAAACTAAAAATGAAAGTTCTAATGAGGCTAAAACTTTAGTTAAAGAAGTTTTTGAAAACTTTGTTCAAAATGGAGTCAATGAAAAAGAATTTCAACTAGCTAAGCAATTTTTAGTAGGCTCTATGCCTTTAAGGTATGAAAGCTTGGCTAAAAGACTAGATATAATGCTAAATGAATATTTACATGGTTTAAAACTTGGAAATTTAAAAGAAGAAATGCAAAAGATCAAAAACACTACCTTAGATGAACTAAATGACTTTATTAAAGCTCATAGTGAAATTACTAAAGTGAGTTTTGCAAGTATAGAAAATGAAAGTTGAAGAAAAGGATTTAAAACTACTTCATGCTTTAGGGGTTAAAAATTGTATCGATTTGGCTTTGATTTTGCCTAAAAAATTTGATGATTTTAGAATTTCAAAGTTTCCAAAAGATACATTTTGCACTCAAAATGTAAAAATTATCAGCACGCAAAATCATCACTCCCAGCTTTTTATGCTTTGTGAATGTTTAGAATGGGGTATAAAAGCAAATATAGTAATTTTTCATCCTAATAAATGGCATTTCAAAATTTTTAAGCATAATGCTTTGGTTTATATCCATGCAAAGATGAATTTTTTTAATGGAATTTGGCAGTTTATAAACCCAAAAATAGTAACAAATATAGGTCAAATAGTCCCTAAATACCAAATTAGCTCTATTAAAGATGAAAGTATAAAAAAACTTATCTTAAAATACGTCAACGAAGCTAATTTAAAAGCGCTAAATTTAGAACAAAAATACATTAATTTACTTTTGAATTTACACAATTATGATGATTTAATTCTTTATGAAAATTTTAATGCCATAGTTAAAGATTTAAAATATATAGAAATTTTTAATCATTTAAGGCGTTTAAAGGGCAAAAAAATATCACAAAATGCTTATGAAATAGAACTTTTTGATATAAGCTCTTGGCTTAAAGGTTTAGAATTTAGCCCTACAAATGATCAGCTTTTAGCAATAGAAGATATTAAAAAAGATTTGCAAAATAAAGTTGCTAAAAGGCGTGTGGTAATGGGCGATGTGGGTTGTGGTAAGACTTTGGTTATACTTGCTGCAAGTTTGCTTGTATATCCTAAAAAGGCTATTTTAATGGCTCCAACTAGTATATTAGCAGAGCAAATTTATCATGAAGCAAAAAGACTTTTGCCTGATTTTGTTAATGTATTGCTTTTAAAAGGTGGTAAAAAAGATAAAGATTTAGCAAAATTAAAAGAACAAGCCCATTTTATCATAGGCACACATGCGCTCATTCATCAAGAAGAATTTGAAGCAGTTTTGGTGATGATAGATGAGCAACACCGTTTTGGTTCTAATCAAAGACAAAAAATAAGTGAGCTTAGTAAAAACTCTCAATATGCTCCACATATCGTGCAATTTTCTGCTACACCTATACCAAGAACACTTTCTATGATACAAAGTGAGCTTGTAAATTTTAGTTTTATTAAACAAATGCCTTTTAAAAAAGACATTAAAACTTTTTGCATACAAGATAAAGATTTTAAATATTTGCTTAAAAAAATCGACGATGAGCTAGCTAAAAATCATCAAGTAATCATCATTTATCCTTTGGTAAATGAAAGTGAAAATATAGATTATTTATCGCTAGAGCAAGCACAAGGATACTGGATAAACAAATACAAAAATGTTTATGTAACTCATGGAAAAGATAAAAATAAAGATCAAATTTTGCAAGAATTTAGAGAAAAAGGCACGATTTTGCTTTCTACAACGGTGGTTGAAGTGGGGATTTCTTTACCAAGACTAAGTGTGATTGTTATTGTTGGGGCTGAAAGACTTGGGCTTGCTACCTTACACCAGCTTCGAGGTAGAGTAGGCAGAGTAGGACTTGAGAGCTTTTGTTATTTATATACTAAGCAAAAAGAAATTCCAAGCCGTTTGCTTGAATTTGCTAAAACTTTAGATGGATTTAAAATAGCTGAGCTTGATTTAAAAAACAGACTAAGCGGGGATTTGCTAGATGGTAGAGTGCAACATGGCAATCATTTTAAATTTTTTGATTTTGCAGATGATGAAGAGCTAGTTTTAAAAGCAAAAGAAAGTATTAAAAATATGGAAAAAGAAAATGGATAAACACTTTGAAATTTTAATTTCTAAAGGCAAGAAAAAACATTTTAACAAAGGGAATATTTTATTTTTTCAAGGTGAAAAAGCAAATAAAATTTACATTTTACTAAGTGGAAAAGTACGTATATATAAGGTGAATACAAAAGGTTTTGAGCTAACACTTCACACTTTAACTCCGGTGAATTTTATAGCTGAGATGCCTGTGTTTGAGGGTATTAATTACCCAGCTAATGCAATTTGTGAGCAAGATTGTGAAATTTGTGTTTTTGATTTTGATGAATTTAAAAAATTATGCTTAGAAAATGGAGAATTTAGCTTTTTACTTTTGACTTCTTTAATCGGTAAAATTCGAATTTTAGAAAATTTCATCAGACAAAAATCTTTGGATTTAAAATCAAGACTAGTCAGCTTTTTACTAGAAAATGAAGAAAAATTACAAAATTTAAAGCAAAAAGAAATCGCTGTGATTTTAAATTTACCTCCAGAATCTTTGTCGCGTTTTTTAAAAGAATTAAAACAAAATGAGCTTATTTGCACAAATAAAGGTAAAATAGCAATTTTAAATAAAGAAAAAATGCAAAATTTAATTAAGTCTTTTTAAGTCTTATTTGTTACAATATTGTATTTAAAGTATGGAAGGTTTTATGGATTTTGATTTTTTAATCAAGTTTAGCCCTATGTTTATACAAGCTTCTTGGCTTACTTTAAAACTTGCTATTTATGGAGTATTTTTTTCATTTTTAGTAGGTTTATTTTGTGTGGGAGTAAGTTATTTTAAATTTTCTTTTTTAAATACAATCTGTAAAATTTACATAGAATTTTCAAGAAATACACCTTTATTAATCCAACTTTTCTTTTTATATTATGCTTTGCCTGAGTTTGGAATACACCTTAGTTCTTTTGCTTGTGCTGTGATAGGACTTAGTTTTTTAGGTGGTTCTTATATGGCTGAGAGCTTAAGAGCAGGTATGGAAGCGGTGAAAAAACAACAATATGAATCAGGACTTTCTTTGGGTTTGAGTAAATGGCAAAATTTTCGTTATGTAATCATACCTCAAGCTTTGGGTATAGCTATGCCAAGTATTAGCGCAAATATCATTTTTTTACTCAAAGAAACTTCTGTAGTAAGCATTATTGCTTTAGCGGATTTAGTATATGTGGCTAAAGATCTTATAGGACTTTATTATAAAAGTAATGAAGCATTATTTGCTTTGGTGCTTTGTTATTTGATTTTGATTTTACCTTTATCTTTAGTGTTAAACCGTATAGAAAAAAGGTTAAATTATGTTTGAAATTTTAAATCAAGATACCTTTTTTAGACTAGCACAAGGTTTAAAGGTTACTTTAGAGCTTTCATTGATTAGTGTTTTGATTTCACTTATTGGAGGAGTATTTTTTGGAATTTTAATGCATTCTAAAAATAAAATCCTTTATGCTTTTTGTCGTTTTATGCTTGAATTTGTACGTATTATGCCTTTGATTGTTTGGCTTTTTATAGTGCATTTTGGCTTGGCGAAATGGTTTGGATGGCATTTGAGTGCTTTGGGTTCAAGTATTATTGTTTTTAGTATTTGGGGTGTGTTTGAGATGATGGATTTGGTTAGATCGTCTTTAGCAAGCATACCAAAACACCAGTATGAATCAGGACTTTCACTAGGTTTTAATAAATTTGAAGTTTATCTTTTTATCATTATACCTTTATCTTTAAGAAGATTATTGCCAATGAGTATTAATCTTTTTACAAGAATTATTAAAAGCACTTCAGTGATTTATCTAATCGGTGGCATAGAGCTTATTAAAGTAGGCCAACAAGTGATTGAGCTAAATTTATTTCAAAATTCTTACGCGGCTTTTGTGATTTATGGTTTGATTTTATTGATTTATTTTATACTTTGCTATCCTTTGTCGGTATATTCAAAGTTTTTAGAGAAAAAATGGAGCTAATATGAGCATTTTAAAAATACAAAATTTACAAAAATACTATGATGATCATCATGTTTTAAAAGATATAAATTTAGAAGTAAATCAAAAAGAAGTAGTGGTTATACTAGGTCCAAGTGGTTGTGGGAAATCTACACTTTTAAGATGTATTAATGGTTTAGAAGAAATGGCTGATGGGGCTATTTTTGTAGATGATGAAAAAATTGATAAAAATTATAAAAAATGGACTCAAATTCGCCAAAAAATAGGTATGGTGTTTCAATCTTATGAGCTTTTTGATCATTTAAATGTGGAGCAAAATATACTCTTAGGGCCTTTAAAGGTGCAAAAAAGAAAAAAAGAAGAGGTTTTAGAAGAAGCAAAATACTGGCTTGATAGAGTAGGGCTTTTGCATAAATTAAAAGCCTATCCTAAAGAATTAAGTGGTGGACAAAAACAACGCATAGCCATAGTTAGAAGCCTTTGTATGAATCCTGAAATCATGCTTTTTGATGAAGTTACAGCAGCGCTTGATCCTGAAATCGTGCGTGAAGTTTTAGATGTGATTTTAAATTTAGCAAAAGATGGTATGACTATGCTTATAGTTACACATGAAATGGGTTTTGCAAGAGCAGTTGCTGATAAAATAGTTTTTATGGATGATGGGAAAATAGTAGAAATTTCAAAGCCTGATGAATTTTTTAAAAATCCAAAAACTGATCGTGCGAAGAAATTTCTCAATTTATTTGATTTTCATCGTTAATTTTATTTTAGAAAAGATTTGTTTAAAAAATTAATATAAGGTTTAAAAATTTAAATTTTAATCACAAGGAAAAAATATGAAAAAGATTTTTCTTTTATCGTTTTTAATGGCACTTTTTTTTAGCGCCTGCTCAAATTCAAGTTCTAATGAAAACTCTATAGAGAAAATCAAACAACAAGGTGTTATCCGCATAGGTGTGTTTGGTGATAAACCTCCATTTGGCTACCTAGATGCACAAGGAAAAAATCAAGGTTATGATGTATATTTTGCTAAACGTATAGCAAAAGAACTTTTGGGTGATGAGTCTAAAGTACAATTTGTTTTAGTTGAAGCAGCAAATAGGGTGGAGTTTTTAGAGTCAAATAAAGTAGATTTAATCTTAGCTAATTTTACCAAAACTCCAGAAAGAGAAGCTGTGGTGGATTTTGCATTGCCTTATATGAAAGTTGCTCTTGGGGTAGTGGCTCCTAAAGGATCAGATATCAAAACTATAGATGATTTAAAAAGCAAAACTTTGATTTTAAATAAAGGTACAACAGCTGATGCGTATTTTACAAAAAATATGCCAGAAATTAAAAGTGTTAAATTTGATCAAAACACAGAAACTTTTGCAGCCTTAATCGGTAAAAGAGGCGATGCGCTAAGCCATGATAATGCTTTACTTTTTGCTTGGGCTAAAGAAAATCCAAATTTTGAAGTGGTAATTAAAGAACTTGGAAATCATGATGTCATAGCTCCTGCTGTAAAAAAAGGCGATGAAGCTATGGTGAAATTTATCAATGATTTGACTATAAAATTACAAAATGAGCAGTTTTTTCATAAAGCTTATGATGAAACCTTAAAGCCATTTTTTAGTGATGATGTAAAAGCTGATGATGTAGTAATCGAAGGTGGCAAAAATTAATAATGCAAAAAGCCTTTAAAAATACCATCTATGCTTCTTTAGGTGGTATTTTAGAATTTTATGATTTTGTTTTATTTATCTTCTTTGCAAGTGTTTTTGCAAAAATTTTCTTTCCTCAAAATGATGATTTATGGCCATTAATCTATACCTATGTAGCTTTTGGAGCAGGATATTTAGCTAGACCTTTTGGTGCTGTTGTTTTAGCACATTTTGCAGATATTAAAGGGCGTAAAAATGTTTTTTATGTCAGTATGCTTTTAATGGTCGTGCCAAGTTTTGTTTTGGCCTTTTTACCTACTTATGAAAGCATAGGACTTTTTGCTACTTTTATGCTTTTTATTATACGGATAGCTCAAGGATTAGCCATAGGAGCTGAAGTTAGTGGTGCTTGGATTTTTGTGAGTGAATTTGTGAGTAAAAAAAGACTTGGCTTGGCACTTGGTTTTATTTCAGCGACTTTAACTTTAGGTTTATTACTTGGAAATTTAGCGACTTTAAGTATATATGCGTATTTTAATAAAGAAGAAGTAGAAAGCTTTGCTTGGAGAATTCCTTTTTTTATAGGGGGATTTTTTGGCATATTAGCTTTATTTTTGCGTACAAAGCTTAATGAAACGCCAGCTTTTAAAAACATAAAAGAAAAAGAAAAAATTTTAAATTTTCCACTTTTACAAGCTTTAAAAACACATAAAAAAAGTATGTTAATATGTGCTTTACTTACTGTGGTTTTAACAAGTGGGGTAGCTACTTTAATGATACTACCGCAATATTTTGAAAGCCTATTAGGAGTTAGTAAAACTACTGCTTTGTTATATCAAAATTTGGCCATAGTGATGATCATACTAGGAAGTTTAGTACAAGGGTATTTGGCTGATTTTTTAGGACATTTTAGAATTTGCTTGATTTTCACTTTGCTTTTTGGAGTTTTTGGTATAAGTTTTAGCTTTTATAATGAGTGGTTTTTATCATTTTATTTGCTTGCTTGTTTTGCGCAAGGCATTATAGCTTTTGCACCTATTTTTATGACTCAAATTTTTACTACAGAGTTAAGATCAAGTGGTCTTTCTTTTGCTTATAATGTTTCTTATGCGATTTTTGGTTTTTTAACACCCTTTGTTGTTAATTTTATGTATGCTGAATATTTGTGGTTATATATTATTTTCATAGTAATTGCTAGTACTTTAAGTGTATTCTTAACTCCCCAGAGCTTGCTTAACACACATTAAGCTTAAAAGCATTAAAGCAATAAACTAAAGCTTTAAGCTTAATGTCTTTAGAGTTTACTTAATAAGGAGTTTTAA
>NZ_JAKMQV010000013.1:0-22264 GCF_025771745.1 Campylobacter sp. IFREMER_LSEM_CL2127 | reverse complement strand
AAAATATAGAAGAAAATATAGAAGAAAATATAGAAGAAAATATAGAAGAAAACCCTGCCGAATTTGATTCTCTTGATGATTTACCTATGGTTGAAGAAATGAGCGAAAAAGAGATGAGTTTTGATGATTTACCTGAAGATGCTCAATTTATTGGTGAAGCAAAAGATGATGATAGTGTTACAGAAGAAAATGAACCTTTAGTAGAAGAGGTTTTTGAAGATGAAAGTATAGATGATTTTCAACCAGAAGAGGAGTTAAGCACTCAAGACAAAATAAAAGAAGAATTAGCTGCTATTGATGAATTAGATGAAGAATTTGGTGATATTGATGAGAATTTAATGAGTGATTTTGATATGCAGGATTTAAGTGAGGGTGAAGATTTACAAATGAAATCACAAGCCGATGTGAATGAGGAAAATATAGAGGAAAATATGAGTGAAGTTTTAGATGAAACGCAAGATGAATTTGCAAATTTAAACGAAAATGATATTATGTTAGCTTTAGGAGAAGAACTTGCTCCAGCTATTGCAGAAAAGAAAGAAGTAAGCAAGGTAAACACTGAAGAAAAAGCAGAGAATTTACAAGAAGATGAAATGGTAAATGAGCTTAGTAAAAGTATAGCTCAAACTATCACTTCGAGTATTACCGATGATACTTTAAAAGCAGCCTTAAAAGGCATGAAAATGAATATAAACATTAACATAAGCTTTGATGAGGAATAAACATTGAGTGGTCAAATTTTAATCATCTCAGGGCCAAGTGGAGCAGGTAAGAGTACCTTGCTTCAAAGGCTTTTTAAAGAAAAAGATAATATTTATTTTTCTATTTCAAGTACAACAAGAGCTCCTAGAGAAAATGAAAAAAATGGAGTAGATTATTTTTTTATTAGCGAAGAAGAATTTAAACAAGGTATAGAAAAAGGTGATTTTTTAGAATGGGCTTTGGTACATAAAAATTATTATGGCACTTCGTTAATCCCTGTGAAAAAAGCATTACAAGAGGGTAAAAGTGTCATTTTTGATATCGATGTGCAAGGTTTTTGTATAGCTAAAGAAAAAATGCCTGAATATATTACTTCTGTTTTTATTACAACTAAAAATAAAAAAGAACTTGAAAAAAGATTGCTTAAGCGAAATACTGATAAAATAGAAGATATTAGCAAAAGATTGGAAAATGCTAGTGATGAAATGGCTTATTTGGATCGATATGATTTTTTAATCATAAATGATGATCTTGAAAAAAGCTATAGGGAGTTAGAAGCGGTTTTTGAAGCTTCAAAATTAAAAAGTACAAAACATGATTTAAAACAAATTCAAATTCAATGGAATAAAGGAGAATAAAATGCATATGCCAAGCGGAACTCAATGGTTGATTATATTACTTATTGTGGTGTTACTTTTTGGTGCAAAAAAAATTCCAGAACTTGCTAAAGGTTTAGGAAAAGGTATTAAAACTTTTAAAGATGAAATGAATACAGAAGATGATAAAAAAATCGTTCAAGAAGATGCGCAAAAAATTGAAAAAATCAATGAAAAAGATGTTCTTGTAAAAGAAAATAACGAAGAAGTAAAAAAAGCTTAAGGCAATACATTGAAAACTTTAGTTTATAAAGAAATTAAAGAAAAATTAGGAAGAGATTTTATCTTAGAAAATCCCAAGAATAAAAATCTAGCTCATTTTGCCACGCCTTTGGCTTTTTCTTTGGCTAAAGAATTAAAGCAAAATCCTATGATAATTGCCAATGATATTGTTGCTAAGTTAAAAAATTGTGATTGTTTTGAAAGTGTAGAGGCTTTAAATGGTTATGTAAATTTTAAACTTTCAAAAACTTTTTTAAATTCTTTGGCTACGCAAGCTTTGGGCGATAGTGAAAATTTTGCAAAAGATGATAAAAAAGAGCAGAGTTTTTTACTTGAATATGTGAGTGCAAATCCGACAGGACCTTTACACATAGGACATGCTAGAGGGGCTATTTTTGGCGATACTTTAACTAGGGTTGCTAGGCATTTAGGGTATAAATTTGATACAGAATATTATGTCAATGATGCAGGTAATCAAATTTATCTTTTAGGTCTTTCTATATTACTTGCAGTAAAAGAGCATTGTTTAAAAGAGCAAGTTCAATATCCTGATGAGTATTATAAAGGCGAATATATCGTAGATGTAGCAAAAGAAGCTTTTGTTGATTTTGAAAAAGATTTCTTTGTAGAAGAAAACATTCCGCAATTAGCACTTTGGGCTAAGGATAAAATGCTTAAAATTATCAAGCAAAATTTGGCCGATGCTAAGATATTTATTGATACTTATGTGAGCGAAACGAGTTATTATAATGAATTAGAAAATACCTTAAAAGCTTTAAAAGAGCATGGCGGTACTTATGAACAAGATGGTAAAATCTGGCTTGCTTCAAGTGCTAAAGGCGATGAAAAAGATCGTGTGATTATTAAAGATGATGGAAAAGGAACTTATCTAGCTGCTGATATAGTTTATCATAAAGATAAAATGAGCCGCGGTTATGATAAGTGTATTAATATATGGGGAGCTGATCATCATGGCTATATAGCTAGAATGAAAGCTGCTATGGAATTTTTAAGTCATGATAGTCAAAATCTTGAAATTATCTTAGCGCAAATGGTTTCATTATTAAAAAATGGTGAGCCTTATAAAATGAGCAAAAGAGCGGGAAATTTCATCTTAATGGGTGATGTTTTAGAAGAGCTTGGCAGTGATGTGTTAAGATATATTTTTATTAGTAAAAAATGTGATACACATTTAGAGTTTGATGTAGATGAGTTTAAAAAAGAAGATAGCTCTAATCCTGTGTATTATATTAATTATGCTCATGCTAGAATTCATCAAGTATTTGCTAAGGCGGGTAAAAGTGTAGATGATGTTATGCATGCTAAATTTGAGAGTTTGAATGAAGATGGCATGAATCTTTTATTTGAAAGTTTAAATTTAAAAGCAGTGCTTAATGACGCATTTGAGTCAAGAGCCTTGCAAAAAATTCCTGATTATTTAAAAAATTTAGCTTCTTTATTTCATAAATTTTATAATGAAAATAAAGTAGTTGGCTCAGATAACGAAGATGAGCTTTTAAAACTTTTTGCCGTATGTGCTTTAAGTATTAAAACAGCTTTTGCACTTATGGGAATAGAGGCAAAAAATAAAATGAATCACGATTAATTTTGGTCGTGATTTTTACTTTTTTTAATACTTCTTGTCATCATAAAGCTTTGCTCAAAAAACAAAAGCAAAGTCACACTTACTCCTACTGCTAAGGCTAGTGTTACTGAAAGTGTTGTAAAAAAATGATCAAAAAATTGAATCAAGAAATTAGTCTTTTCGCTAATATCTTCTGAGCGTATAAAAGAAATCAAATACAATATGGCCTTATATGCATAAATTCCAGGTATCATAGGAATGAGAGCGGGAAAAGCTATGATTTCAGCAGGTGTTTTAAAAATCTTAGCTAAAAATAAACCAAGACAGCCTATACTAAAAGAAGCTATAAAGGTTGCAATAGCCAAGGTTTGAAAGCCAAAATATCCCATCAAGGTAAAGCGCATACCATGAGCTATAGCGGCTAATATGGCTGAGAGTATGAGTGTTTTAAAGGGTGGATTACACACATAAGCAAAACCAAAACCTGTTAAAGCTGCAAAAAACATATCCCAAAGTATAGAAGAATAATCAATCATCTTAAAATCCCAAAATCATTAATACCAAGAGTAGTGTAAATTCCAATGGCAATACAGCATACTAATATCGCCACACTAATAATACGACTAAGCCCCATAAGTATATGATCTTTTAAAATGTCTATAACGGAGTTTATAAAATAAACCCCAGGAATTAAATATAATATACTAGAACCCAAAGCAACATTAGCTTCTTGCACGAGTTTCAAATCCACCCCAAAAAATACAATAAAAGAAGATAAAAAAGAACAAATAATGTATTGAATTCTTAAATCAATTTTTATTCTAGTGAGTAAAACTCTTAAGCTAAAACCTACTAAAGTAGCTAAAAATACAAATAAGCAACCATAAAAATCTCCTCCAAATAGCTTGCAAAATGCTGAGTTTGCCACTGAAACTAAAAATAAATTCGCTAAAAAAGGATTTCTTGTGCTTTGTTTGAGTTTTAAAAGAGAAAATTTAGCTTCTTCTAGGTTGTATTTATGATCATGAATTTGCCAGCTTAATGCACTTAGTTCTAAAATCAGTTTAAAATTAATATGATTGTGCTTATTAGGTATGATATAGGTTCTTTGTATGGAATTATCATCTTTATCAAAAATATTTAGTGTGGTATGATGAAAGAAAAAATTCATGTTAATCTCATAACCATATGCATTAGCTATTCTTCCAACGCACTTTGCCACTCTTGCTGTGTAAGTTCCAGCACTTAGAAAAACACTAATGTATTCGATTAAAAAATCCGTTAAATTTTGAATAGATGGCTTTTGCATAACCTTTTTTCTTTGAAATAATTTTTATAAGATTTTATCAAAAATCAAATATAAAATCATATAAATTTAAATGTTTTTAGAAAAATATATATCAAATTAAAGAAAATAATAAAATACCTAGCTAATGAAACTAGGTATTTAAAAATGAAATTTTAAGATATCTTTTTTCTTTTTTGGATATAGATATAAATAGCTACAATCATAGCAGCAAAAACAATACAAGCTACAATAACAAAATGCAGATATTCTTTGATTAAATCTTCATTTTTACCTAAAATATAACCTAATATAAGCAAAATCAAACACCAAATTCCAGCCCCTAAACTAGTATAAAATATAAACTTTTTCAAATTCATTCTTGCTAATCCTGCAGGTAAAGAAATATACTGACGCAAACCAGGGATTAATCTACCACTAAAGGTTGATATCTCACCATGTTTGTTAAAAAAGGCCTCAAATTGAGCAAATTTTGCTTCATTAACTCCAAAATATTTGCATATTTTCAAAAGAACTTCCCGTCCTAAAAAATAACATAAATAATAATTAAGCAAAGCTCCTAAAAGAGCTCCAAAAGTCCCACAAAGCAGACATAGCCAAAAGTTAAGTTCATTTTGATGGGCTAAATATCCAGCAGGTATCATCACTACTTCACTGGGAAAAGGAAAAAAGGAACTTTCTACAAACATAAGAAAAATAATCCCCCAATAACCCCAATCTTTTGCAAGAGTGAGTAAAAAATCTATAATATCACCAAGCATAAATAACCTTTATTTTTTAAGCTAATGATATAAGCTTAGTTTTAATGTTTTAAAAATACAACATCGCTTTTGCACAAATGATTATTAAAATACATAAAATCAATGCAATCAAGTGAGATTTTAAAGGATCTTTTCTTTTTAAAACTTTTATAAAAAATAAAGAATAAAAAGTCAAAGCCAGCATTGTTACTAATAATAAAAGTTTGATAAATAAAAATATGCCAAAATTACTTGCAAAAAAATCCCAAAAAGAATTAATTTCATAAAAGCTCAAAAGATAAAATCCACTTAGTAAAAGTAAGATGAAAATACCAGCAAAAATAAAAATACTTGATTTAGTATAGGCTTTTTTGATTTTATCGCAATCTTCTTTACTTTGGTGTTGATAAGCAAAGCGATAAACACATACATCAAAAAATACATAGGCTATAAAAAATACAGCGCAAATAAGATGAATACAAATAAAAATAAAATGCATAATTAATCTCCTTAAAAATCATAGCACAATTTTAAGGAGATGTAAAATTAAAGTTTTTCTAAAATTTGGATAGTTTTGATTTTATCTCCTGCTCTAATGCTATCTAGTACTTCCAAACTTTCTTTATCTTCAGGGTTAATTTGCCCAAAGATAGTATGCACTCCGTCTAAATGAGGCTGTGGGCTATGACAAATGAAAAATTGCGATCCGCCTGTATCTCTACCAGCGTGAGCCATAGATAAGCTACCTCTTAAGTGCTTGTGTTTTTGATCGTCACATTCACATTCTATCTCATAGCCAGGGCCACCTGAGCCTATACCATAAGGACAACCACCTTGTATCACAAAATTTGGAATCACGCGGTGAAAAACAAGCTCATCATAAAAACCATCATTAGCTAAATTAGCAAAATTACACACAGTTTGCGGTGCTTCATCGGGAAATAATTCTAATTTCATATCACCTTTTTCGGTGCTAATGATAGCAAAATTGTATTTTTTTGCATTTTTTGTGTCGATTTTTTTAAGCATTTTTTTGATCCTATTCTATATTAGTATAAACTGCTTGCACATCATCATCATCTTCTAATTTATCAAGCAATTTTTCAATATCAAGAAGTTGTTCTTCGCTAAAATTTACAGGATTGTTAGCAAGATACTCAAGTCCTGCTTTTTTAAGCACTAAACCTTTTTTTTCTATGGCATTGCTAAGCTCGCCAAAGGCAGTGTAATCACCTATAATTAGTAATTCCTCTTCATTTTGCTCAAGCTCTTCAAGTCCTGCATCAATGAGTTCAAGCTCAAGTTCTTCTAAATCTCCATCATATTTTTCAAGATGAAAAACAGCTTTATGTGAAAACATAAAAGTTAAAGAGCCATTTTGTAAAATTTCTCCACCATTTTTGCTAAAAATCGCTTTTACATTTGCTACTGTGCGTGTAGGATTATCACTCATACACTCAACAATGATTAAAGCTCCATGTGCTGCTTTTCCTTCATAGTGGATATTTTTAATATCAGCGCTATCTTTTCCACTTGCTCTTTTAATAGCTGCATCGATATTGTCTTTTGGCATATTATTAGCTTTTGCAGTAGCTATGGCACTACGAAGCTTTGGATTCATATCAGGATCAGCTCCGCCTTCTTTTGCTGCTACTTGTATAGCCTTTGCAAGTTTTGGAAAAAGTTTGCTCATTTTATCCCATCTTGCTTCTTTAGAGGCTCTGCGATATTCAAACGCTCTTCCCATAAATTCTCTCTTTCTTATATTGTTTTAAAGCTAAAAGTATAAACTAAAAAATCTAAATTTGATTTTAAGAATTACTTAGATATAATGAATAAATATTATAAAACATTATTTTATCTCACGACAATAAAAATCAAAAACATAAGGAAAAATATGAGTGCAAAAAAAGAAGTTTTAATTGCATGGTTTTTTTTAATTGGTGCTATTGTGTTTGAAGTTATAGGAACAAGCTTTTTAAAAATAGAGAATAAACTTTTTGGCTATTTTTTTATGGCCTTATTTATCGCTTTTTCTTATTTTCTTATGGGGCTTGCGGTTAAAAAAATTCAAATTGGTATTGCTTATGCAATATGGGAGCTTTTGGGGATGATACTAATTCTTTTGGTTTCTTTTGTGCTGTTTGAAGAAAGACTAACTAGTTTGCAAATTTTAGGAATTATTTTATCGATAATTGGAATTGCGATGATTAATTTGGGCGAGGTAAAAGAAGAATGAAATTGTATTTAGCAGTGATCGTTTTGTCAGCCGTTCTTGACATAGTGGCAAATTTGCTATTAAAAAAATCTGAAAGTTTTAAACATAAAAAATGGGGATTTGGGGCGATTTTTTGTGCAATTTTAGCTTTTTTTATGCTTTCTTTTAGTTTGGAATATGTTCCATTAAGTATTGCATATTCTACTTGGGGTGCTATTGGGATTATAGGAACTTGTCTTGGTGGTTGGGTTTTTTATAAGGAAAAATTAAATAAAATTGGCTTAGTTGGTATTGTTGTGGTTTTGATCGCAGTTGTGCTTTTAAATTCTTAAAATAAGGATAATAAGTGATTGTAAAAACTAAAAATATTAATTGCCAAAGTTGTGTCAATTTAATCAAGGCTTCACTAGAAGATGAATTTGGTACTATGCAAATAAATGTTGAAACAAAAAGCATAGAGATTGATTTAAAAGCAGAGCAAGTTGAAGAGTTCAAAAAACAATTGCAAGATTTAGGTTTTGAGATAGATGAAGCATGAGTTAAAATTAAAAATAGGTAATATGACTTGTGTTAATTGCTCTAATGCTATAGAAAAAGTTTGTGCAAAAATTGATGGAGTTGAAGATGTAAGTGTTTCTTATGTCAACTCTAGTGGAGTGTTTTTGCTTAAAGATTTATCCTTGGAAGTAAAAATCAAAGAAAAAATCAAAGCTTTGGGTTTTGAGATATTACAAGAAGAGCAAAATTTATACGAGTTTAAACTCAAAGAGCTTAAAAATATGAAAACAAAGCTTATCATGAGTATAATTTTAAGCTCTATTGTGATGTATTTTGAAATGTTTGTCCAAGGAAATGTTTCCGCTTTAATTCAAATGTTTTTATCTATGATAGCGATTTTTTATTGTGGAAAAGGTTTTTTTATCCACGCTCTTAAAGGATTAAGACATAAAAATTTAGATATGAACACTTTGATATCCTTAGGTGCCTTTACTTCTTTTGTATATTCTTTTTTTGTGTATTTTGAGGTATTTAGCAAAGATGGTTATTTGTATTTTAGTGGTGGAGCGATGATTATAAGCTTTGTTTTATTGGGTAAATACTTAGAAGAAAAGGCTAAATTTAAATCCTTAGAATATCAAAATAAATTAAAAAATATAGATATTAAAAAAGCTAATATAATCTTAGAAGATGGAAGTATAAAAAGCATACCCAGTGCTTTTGTAAAAGAAAATGATGTGATTTTAGTAAAAGAGGGCGAAAGCGTTGTTGCTGATGGGATGATTATAGCAGGTGAAGCTGAGGTTGATGTGAGTTTTTTAACAGGAGAGTTTTTACCACTTTTTAAAAAGCAAGATGATGAGATTTTAGCAGGAACTGTGTTGATTAATGGAAGCTTAAAGATTAAAGCCAATAAAAAGGCGATTGAAAGTTCATTAGAACAAATCAAAGATCTTGTTTTTAAAGCAGGTAGTGTCAAAACACCTTTAGCAAATTTAGCTAATAAGATTTCAGCTTATTTTGTAGCTTGTATTATAATTTTAACACTTTTTGTGTTTGCTTTTTGGTATTTTAAAGAAGGAATTAATGCAGCGTTTTTACATGCTTGTGCTACGCTTTTAATCTCTTGTCCTTGCGCTTTGGGCTTAGCAACCCCTATAGCCATAGTTAGTGCTTTAGCAAATGGAGCAAGAAATTTTATCTTAGTGAAAAATCCAGCAGTGCTAGAGAATTTAGCTAGTATAAAACTTGCTATTTTTGATAAAACAGGTACTTTAAGTCAAGATGACTTAAGTGTTTATAAGCATGATCTAACTCAAGAAAATTTTCAAAAACTCACCCAAATTGAAAATTTAAGCTCACACCCAATCGCAAAGGCTTTTACTAAAGAATTGAATGTAAATTTAAATTTACAAGGAAAATTAAGTGTTTTAGTGGGTAGTGGTTTGCTTTATGAGGAAAATGAAGATAAATATTTAATAGGCAATGAAAAATTAATGTTTGAAAATGGCGTTGATATACAAAAAAGCAAACAATTTTTACAAGAATTTGAAGATCAAGCACCTATATGTTTGTATTTTGCAAAAAATAAAATTTGTCTTGGTGGGGTTTGCTTGAAAAATGAACTTAAAAACGAAGCTAAAGACTTGATAGCAAATTTAAAACAAAAAGGTGTAAAAAGTATTATTTTAAGCGGTGATAATAAAAAAAGTGTTGCCAAAATAGCAAATGAGCTTAATATTGATGAATATTATTCTGACTTAAAACCCGAGCAAAAGCTTGATTTTATAAAAGAAAAAATCAAAAAAGAAAAAGTGCTTTTTATAGGAGATGGTATCAATGATGCTCCTGCTTTAAATTTAGCTAGTGCAAGCATAAGTTTTTCCAAAGCAAGTGAGCTTGCTAAAAAAAGTGGAGATTTGATTTTGATAAAAGATGATTTATCTTTAATAGCTTATTGTTTTGAGCTTTCTCAAAAAACTAAAAATATCATCAAACTTAATCTTTTTTGGGCTTTTATTTACAATGCTTTGTGTATTCCTATTGCAGCAGGTTTTGTGCCATTTATAAGTCTTAGTCCGCATTTGGCAGCTTTAGCAATGTGTTTTAGTTCAGTAACAGTTGTACTAAATTCTTTAAGATTACGTTAGGTATTTAAGTTTATTTAATATTTTCTATAATATATTAATATAAATTTAACAAAAAGGAGTACTAGAATGAATTGCAACTGCGGTTTTTCTATGATGAATATAGTAAGATATTCTAAAATGATTATCTTGCTTACAGTTGCCTCTTTAGCGGCTATTGTTGTTTTTGGTAATGTAACTGATTACAATTCAAATTTTCAATTTGTAAAACATGTTATGAGCATGGATACCAAACCTGATTATTTAGGTAATGCTATTGTTTATAGAGCTATTACAAATTCTACTATCCATCATATTGCCTATATTTTTATTATTTGTTTTGAAGCCTTTATTATGTTAACTGCTTTAAAAGGCGCCTTGGATATGTTTAACGCAAGAAATTCAGATGCAAAAACTTTCCATGAAGCTAAAAAATTTGGAATCATTGCTTTAACTTGTTGTTGTTTACTTTGGTTTTTTGGCTTTCAAGTAGTGGCTGCAGAATGGTTTGGTATGTGGATGAGTAAAACTTGGAATGGCTTACCTGATGCTACTAGATTAGTAACTTATATGCTTTTAGCTTTAATTTATATTAGTATCAAAAACGATGATTGATTCATCAAACTCCTAAAAAGGAGTTTGATTTTATAGTTCATTAACAGCACGATATGCTTGATCAATTGCTGCGTGCATATAAGCATCCCAATCAGCATCTGAATTTGCTATAACGATATTACCAAAAGGTTTTCTTGCAAGTTCTATAGTTTTTTGCGCTTCTTCACTATCATCAAAAAGACTGTTTTCTGTATATGAATAACAGTGCCCCCAACGATTTACAACTATAGCCTTAATGTCTCTTTCATGGTCAAATCCAGCCGAGCCTAACATGCCTTGAAGTTGATCGCGAACGATTTTTTCATGTTCTTCAAAACTCATAGTGAATAATAAATTTCTACCCACTCTAGCTCTATCTCTTGCATCCATTCCTTCAAGGTCGATTCCTTGCATAGAAGCAAATACTAAAGGCGAGCATACCATATGAACACAAATAGGCTTTTTAGGATCTCTTGGGTGATGGTATCCTCCCATATCTACAGGATAATCAAGCTTGGTTCTAGCATAAGGCATTTTTGGTGAATAAATTTCATGTACTCCAAGTTTTATAAATGGTTCCCAGTTACTTATAATAACATTTGTGTGTAAAAGTGATGTTTTTACGTTTTTACTCAAAGCATCTTTTTGATCTTGTGGCATGCTTGGTACTATGTATGGAATCATACTATTGTAGTTTGCCATTACAACTTTTTTAGCTTTTACTCTGTAATTTTTGCCTTTATTAACGTAAGTTACCAAAGCTCCATCTTTTGTATTTTCTACATTTATAACAGTGCTGTTTAATCTTAAACGCACTTTGTTTTTAGCAAGATCAAGTTTAGAATAATCAAAATGAGCTAGAGTAACTTCATCCATATCTTTGCCTTTTTTAGACACATCAGGAATTAATCTTCTAACCATTAATCTAGCAACAGTAGCATTACCATCAGCACAGTGGTGGATATATGGTTCTTCCATTTCAGCTAATGCTTCTCCCTCGATTGGATCAAGTCCAAGTTTGTCAAAACCAGGTAAAAATGAAGCTCTAGCATCTTCACAAGAAACAGCATCAATACCTAAAGCCAAAAAGTCATCTGTCATACCTTCAAAGAATTTTACAGCTTGTGGTGAAAGCTTAACTTTTTCTTCTAAGAATTTTTTATAGCTTGTTTTAGCTACATACTCATCTCTTTGCTCTTTTGTCAAGCCTTTTAAATAGTCTTTTTCGCTTTTAAATAAAGCAATTAAATCTTTTTTATCTTTTTCATTAAGAGGAAAATCACCTATAAAAGCTTCAACGCTTCTACCATTATGTCTTCCCTCAGGAATATCATCACAAATTACTTTTCTAGGGTTGCCACTTACGACCTTATCTACTCCAAATTCAGCCTTAGAAAAATACACACCCCTGCTAAGATTTAAATCAGGATAAAAATTTACATCAAAACGTTTAGCAAGCTCATCAATATCCACACCCAAAGATGATAATAAATCTACTACTTCTTTAGAATATAACGCCTTTGGTGATTGAAATGTTTCGCTACCACCATAACTTAAAATAGTACCATCTTCTAAATCTATTTCATTTCTTCTAGCATGTCCACCAAAATCATCATGATTATCAAGGATAAGAATTTTTTTATCTTTTCCAAATTTGTTTTGATAAAAACAGGCAGCTGCTAAACCACTAATTCCAGCTCCAACTACAACCAAATTATATTCTTGTTTAGGTTTGATAGCGCTAAAGTCAAATTTTTCACCATCTCTTAGCATATGTGCAAATTCATAACTTGCATTATTACTACCTCTTAACCCAAGCCATTTTGGCGGGTAGTATTCTTTAGTGAAATCTTCGATTTTGGCTTCTTTACCATATAATACTTGCAAAGGAGTCATTCCTGCAAGTATAGTTAAAGCCATTCCGTTTAAAAAGTCCCTTCTTTGCATGATTGTCCTTAAAATAAGATATATCAAGTCTTATTTTAAGAATATATTTATATATTTACTCTTAAAAGTGTTTCATTTGAATACAAATTTTTATAAAAAAGTTACTTTTTTTCTCTTTTTATAGTTTTTATATAGTTTAATAAGTAGAAAAATCAAGGCTAGACTTAAAGCTAAAAAATGTGGAATTTGTGGTATTTTTGCAGATAAAAAATAATGCCAAGCTACTAGCAAAAAGCAAAAATATCCAAGTTTTCTTATTTTACTCATTTTTTTAAAAAGCTCAAATGAGCTTATAAACATAAATGTGAGTATAAAAAAGCTTATAAAACCACTAAATTCTAAATTTTTACTAAAAGTATCTTTGAAAAAAAGTATTAAATCTAAATTTTTTCCAAAAGCAAAATAATTAAAAAAGTGAATCAAAACCCAAAAAAATGCATAAAAACCTAAAAATTTAGGGTAATCTTTTGTGTGTTTATACTTTAAAAGTGAAAAAAACAGGCTCAATCCAAAAAAGATTAAGCCAAATATACCACTATAAAAATATACAGATTTTACAATATCAAATTCTTGCATGATTTGATAGATGCTAAAAACAATACTTAAAGCAAAGGCTAAAAATCCACCGATATTATAAACTTTTTTGCTCATTAAAAATTAACCTTTAAATCCATATCTTTATACAAATGTGCTACTTCTTTTTCATAGCCATTAAACATTTGTGTAGGCTTGGTGAAAAAATCTCCCAAAGGACGCTCATTTGCTTGAGACCATCTTGGATGAGAGACATTTGGATTAACATTGGCATAAAATCCATATTCTCTAGGGTTTGCTAGCTCCCATGTAGTTTTAGGTTGTTCTTTGGCAAATTCTATTTTTACAATAGATTTTATGCTTTTAAAGCCATACTTCCATGGAACTACAAGACGAATCGGCGCTCCATTTTGTCCTAATAAAGGCTTTTTATACATTCCTACAGCCATAAGTGTTAGTGGATGCATAGCCTCATCTAATCTTAAGCCCTCTACATAAGGATAATCAAGAGTTGGGAAAAATGAAGCTTGATCGGCAAATTGATTTTTATCAAAAAGAGTGGTAAATTTTATAAATTTAGCCTCGCTTTTAACTTTGCATTTTTCTATTAAAGCACGCAATTCAAAACCAACCCAAGGCACTACCATAGACCAAGTTTCAACACAACGAAATCTATAAATTCTCTCTTCTAAAGGAAAGGCTAATAAATCTTGCATAGTTAAAGTCAAAGGCTCTTCAACTTCTCCGCTAACTTCTATTTTCCAGCCGTTTGTGTTGAAATTTTTCGCAAGCTCTACAGCTCTTTTTTTATCAGTAGAAAATTCATAAAAATTTACATAATTAGTTGCAATTTTTTCATCGCTAAGTTTTAATTTTTCATTATTAGGATCAGGAAAGAAATTTAATGCCACCAATTCAGATTGAACTAAGGCTGAACTAACTAAAGCTCCAGCACCTAGTTTTAAAAAATGGCGTCTTTTTTTATATAATTGTTCGTTTGTGATATTCATAATTTTCCTTTATAAGTTTTGTGATATTAAAACATATAAAGGAAAATAAAAGGATAATTTTTATTATATAAAAAAATATTTTTAAAAAATTATCTCATTGTTTTCAGATAGAGCAGGGTTATTTTTTGGAAATGGAGAAGTATTAGTGTAATACTCTCTTTGCTTTTCATAAATTCCTTGATAAACTCCTTTTGGAATGATAAATTTTCTAGCACTATCAGGATAAAGTTCTAAGTATTTTGTTAAAAATTCTTTAAAAACCGGAGCAGCAGTCCTTGCGCCACCTTCGATTTGTTTCATAGGTTTATTATCATCATTACCATACCAAATGATAGCTTCTATTTCAGGAGTCAAGCCACAAAACCACGCATCTATGCTTTTATTTGAAGTACCTGTTTTTCCAGCTATTTCAATCCCTTCTACTCTAGCATTGCGTCCAGTGCCTTTTTTAACAACATTTTGCATCATATCATTGACTAAAAAGGCTTGTTCGGATTTGCTGATTTTTCTTTCTCCTGAATTAAATTCTACTACCATTTTGCCATTTTTATCAATTACTCTTTTAATGAGTATTAAATCTTTTTGCACGCCATAGTTTCCAAATACTGTATAAAGTTTAGCATAGTCATAAATAGAAATTCCAAAGCTACCCAAAACTATAGATAAATCAACCGGTATATTCTCAAAGCCCATAAATTGAAGTTTATCATGGATCACATCAAGTCCTAGGGCAAGAGCTAAATTTATGGTAGCTAGGTTTCTTGATCCAGTTAATGCTTCTTTTAAGCTTATAAGCCCTAGAAATTTTCCACCATAATTTTTAGGTTTCCAGTCTTTCTCATCTTCTTTGGTGCTTTCAAAAATTCTTGAAATATCAGCAACCTTACTCATAGGAGAATAGCCCATATCAATGGCAATTTGGTATAAAAAAGGTTTAAAAGAACTTCCAGGCTGTCTTAAACTTTGAGTAGCGCGGTTGAAATTACTTTTTGTATAATTTACTCCACCTACTAAGGCTAAAATATCTCCATTTTGGTGATTTGCTACTATCATAGCTCCATTAAGTGTACTTAAATTGGCATCTTTGTCTCTTTTAACTATTTCATCATAGCCAAATTTTAAAGCTTCTCTTGCAATATTTTGCACATCAAGATCTATAGCAAGCTCTATTTTATAACCACCACTTTTTAAGTCTTTAATCCCGCTTAGTTGTTTTAAAACTTCTTGAGTAACATAAGGGGCTGCATTTTGCGTTAAAGTATCATCATATACTTTTGGAATTTCTTTTAAGGCATTTTCATACTCTTCTTTAGAAATCCAACCAAGATTATACATCCTTTGTACTACGCTATTTGCCCTAGCTAAAGAAAGATCTAAATGTCTAGTAGGATCATAAGTACTTGGAGCCTTTGGCATACCTACTAAAATAGCAATTTCCTTTAAGCTAAGCTCATCTAAATTTTTTCTAAAATATCCAAGCGCAGCAGTTTTTACTCCATAATATCCATGCCCAAAGAATATGAAATTTAAATATCTTTCTAAAATTTGCTCTTTAGTTAAAGTACTTTCTATTTTATATGCAAGCAAGGCTTCTTTTAGCTTTCTACTCAAAGTACGCTCAGGGGTTAATTCTGTGTTTTTTATGAATTGTTGCGTAAGAGTGGAAGCTCCTTCCATGGTTTTTCCACCACTTCTTATGATTTTAATAGCTGCTCTAAAAATCGCATCTATATTAACCCCACCATGTTCAAAAAAGCTAGTATCTTCAATGGCTACCAAAGCTTCTATAAGTCTTGGTGGAAGTTCTTCATAAGGAGCGTAAAAGCGGTGTTGCTCGAAAACATTTGCAACTAATTTTCCATTTTTATCAAAAATTTGTGTTGTAAGAGGTGGTTTGTAATCTTTAAAGGTGTATTGATTTAAATCAGAATCAGAAAATAAATACGCAATAAATATAAAAACTCCAACCGCACACACTACACAAAAAGAAAGAAATATTTTTAAAATTTTTATCATAAAAATGCTTTCAAAAGTTCTATATTAAGCCCTAGTGCTGTACTTTGATGGCCTATGATTTTTTTAATGTATTTTTTATGAAATCCCTCGCACATCACAGCTCCGGCTTTGCCTTGATAAAGTTTTGACTCAACGTATTCTTGCATATCTTTTAAATCAAATTTATCCAAAATCAAATCACACTTGCTAAGATTAAAAATCTTTTTATCTTCTAAAACTAAAATCATCGCGCTTAAAACGCTAATGCTTTTGCCACTTTGCAAATTGAGCATATTAAAAGCCTCGTTCTCGCTTTTAGCTTTAGTAAGAATGATATTTTGAGCACAAACTATGCTATCAGCAAATAAAACATTTTTTAAATCAGGATATTTTGCAAAAAATTGCCTTTCTTTTTCTAAAACAATTTTTTGCACATAAGAGCTTGGATTATCTTTTTTTACCAAGCTCTCATCATAATCGATAATAATTTGTTCAAAAGCGATATTTGCTTCTTTTAATAAAGCAACGCGTGAAGGCGAACTTGAAGCTAGATAAAGCATTAAGCAAGACTTTCTTCTATGATTTTCTTAGCATGATCAAGCGCTTGTTCTATTTTACTTGTATCTTTACCGCCAGCTGTTGCAAAATCATCCCTACCGCCACCGTTTCCACCAAGCATTTGTGCAATTTCTTTTACCAAAACACCAGCTTTTAATGAAGAGTCTTTAACACCTGCAGCTATGATGATTTTGCCTTCTTTTTCTTGTAAAAGTAAAATTACAGCTTTGTTAAATTTGTTTTTAAACTCATCTATCATGGTTTTTATATCGCCACTATCTATTTTTTGCACGCAATATTGAATGCCATTTAGTTCTTTAGAGTTTAATTCTGTTTTGCTTGAATTTTTTAATTCATTTTTTAAACTAGCTATTTCATTTTTTAATTTTGCCACATAGCTTAAAATATCATGAGTTTTTAACTCTTCTTTGGCTTGGTTTAACTCTTTTAAATTTTCATTAACATAATCAAGTGCAGCTTTGCTTACTACTGCTTCTATCCTTCTAACTCCAGCACTAACCCCGCTTTCTTTGATGATATAAAAACTTCCTATTTCAGAGCTATTTTTCACATGAGTGCCACCACAAAGCTCCTTACTAGCTCCTAGGGTTAAAACTCTTACTTTTTCTTGATATTTTTCACTAAATAAAGCTATGGCACCACTTTTTTTAGCTTCATCTAAAGCCAAAATTTCAATTTTAGCTTCATTTGCTTGCATGATGTAAGTATTTACTAAAGCTTCTATTTGCTTTAATTCTTCTTTGTTTAGGGCTTTTGGATGAGTAAAATCAAATCTTAATTTATTATGCTCTACTAAAGAACCTGCTTGACTAATGTGTGAGCCAAGAATTTCTCTTAAAGCATGGTGTAGTAAATGTGTCGCACTATGATGTCTTGCGATTTGTTCTCTTTTTTTAGTATCTATGCAAGCTAACACTTCATCATTTGTTTTAAGATCTTGTTTTAATTTCACTTGATTAAGATTAATATCAAAGAATTTTTGTGTATCTAAAACCTCATTTTCATTGATAAAACCTATATCAGCGCTTTGCCCTCCACTTGTTGCATAAAATGGAGTTTTTTCAAGCATTAACCATGCTATATCTCCTGCCTTAGCTTCGGTTATGATTTTAAAATTCTCATCCAAAATAGCCATGATTTTAGTTTTTTCTTCATAATTTTCATAGCCACTAAAAGTATTTTTGCCAAATTTTTCTAATAAAACTTTAAAGTCTCCGCTAATTGCTTTATCCCCACTTCCTTTCCAAGAAGCTTTGGCTCTGTCTTTTTGTTCTTGCATAAGCTCATTAAATTTAGCCTCATCTACACTAAGATTTTTCTCTCTTAACATATCTTGGGTTAAATCAAGTGGAAAACCATAAGTATCATAAAGTTTAAAAGCTACTTCACCACTAAAAATATCTTTAGTTTTTTTAAGTTCTTCGTTAAAAATTTCTATGCCATTTTCAATAGTGCTTAAAAATCTTTCTTCTTCTAGTTTGATTTGTTCTTTAATAAATTCTTTTTTTTCATTTAGGTAAGTATAATGTCCACCCATTAACTCGCACACTACATCTACAAGCTCATACATAAAAGCTCTTTTAAGACCTAATAAATATCCATGTCTTAAGGCACGGCGCATAATTCTTCTTAAAACATAACCTCTACCTTCTTTATCAAAACCAACTCCTTGAGCAAGTAAAAATACACTTGATCTAATATGATCAGCGATTACTCTATAGCTAGCTCCACTTTCATAGGTATAAGTTTTACCGCAAAGTTTTGCAATACTCTCAATAATAGGCATAAACAAAGAACTATCAAAATTGCTAAATTTTCCTTCTTTTATAGCGCTAACTCTTTCAAGTCCCATACCTGTGTCAATGCTTGGTTTTGGCAATGGAGTAAGTGTGCCATCAGCGCTTCTTTCATACTGCATGAAAACGAGGTTCCAAATTTCTAAGAACCTATCTCCATCACCACCCATATAATCTTCGCTAGAATTAAAATGCTCAGCACCTTGATCATAAAAAATTTCACTACAAGGCCCGCATGGTCCAGTATCGCCCATTTGCCAAAAATTATCTTTATCGCCAAATTTATAAATTCTTTCTTTTTCTATATGCTTTTGCCAAAGCTCATATGCTTCATCATCGCTTTCATGTACAGTTACATATAATCTTTCTTTAGGTAGTTTTAAAACTTCAGTTACAAATTCCCAAGCATAAGCAATAGCTTGTTCTTTAAAATAATCCCCAAAACTAAAATTTCCAAGCATTTCAAAGAAAGTATGATGTCTTGCTGTGTAGCCTACATTGTCTAAGTCATTGTGTTTTCCACCGGCCCTTATGCAAGTTTGACAGCTTGTTTTACGCGGAGGATTAGGGCGTGGTACTTCTCCAGTAAATATACTTTTAAAAGGCACCATACCTGCATTAGTAAAAAGTAAAGTCGCATCATCAGGAACTAAAGGGCTTGAAGGGGTGATTTCGTGTCCTTTTGACTTAAAAAATTCTAAATATTCTTTTCTTATATCCATAGATTTTCCTAGCTAGTTTTTTGCTTAAAATAATACCAAAAATACTTTAAATTAAGTAAAACTATCCTATAATCACGATTTTAAATTTACTAAGGTAATACAATGAAAATTCCTTTTATAGACTTAAATGCTCAATATAATGCTTATAAAAATGAAATCGATGAGGCTATTAGTGAAGTTTTACAAAGCACTTCTTTCATAGGTGGTGTAAAATTAGAAGAATTTGAAAACAATTTAGCTAAATATGTAGGTATTAAACATGCAATAGGTTGTTCAAGTGGCACAAGTGCGTTATTTTTAGCCTTGATGGCTTTGGGCGTGGGTAGAGATGATGAGGTAATAGTGCCAAGTTTTACCTTTATAGCTACAGCTGAAATGGTTGCTCTAATCGGCGCTAAACCTGTTTTTGTAGATATTGATTTTAAAGATTATAATCTTAGTTTAGAAAAAGTTCAAAGTGCTATCACGCCTAAAACTAAAGCTGTAATTGCTGTGAGTATTTTTGGGCTTATGCCTGATATGTTTGCTCTAAAAGAGCTTTGTAAAAGTCAAAATATTGCTTTGATAGAAGATAGTGCGCAAAGTTTTGGAGCTAGTCAAAAAGGTATAAAATCATGTGCTATAGCTGATATATCATGCACAAGCTTTTTTCCGTCTAAGCCTTTAGGTGCTTATGGAGATGGCGGGGCGATTTTTACCCAAGATGATGAATTAGCGCAAAAAATAAAAATTTATTTAAATCATGGACAAGTGCAAAGATATAAGCATAAATACATCGGTATTAATGGAAGGCTTGATACCATCCAAGCAGCTATTTTAAATGTGAAATTAAAATACTTAGATGAAGAGATTAAAAAAAGAGAAGCAATAGCAAAAATTTATGATGAAAATTTAAAAAATTGTATTTTACCGCCAAGAAAAGATGATTTTGTGAGTGCCCAGGCTCAATATAGCGTGCGTGTAAAGAATAGAGAAAAATTCATGCAAAAATTACAAGAGCAAGGCATACCTACTGCGGTGCATTATCCTTTAGGGCTTCATTTACAAGAAGCTTTTGATTATCTTGCTTATAAAAAAGGCGATTTACCAAATACAGAACTTTTAAGTGATGAAATTTTATCCTTACCTATGAGTGCATTTTTAAAAGAAGAGCACCAAGCTAGAGTGATAGAGGCTTTTAAATGAAAATAGGGCTTATAGGTCTTGGTAAAATGGGTAAAAACCATTTAAGAGAACTTGAGCGTAATTTAAAAGTAAAAGAAATTCATCTTTATGATCCTTTTTGCAAAGATGATTTTAAACATTTTTTTCATAAAAATTTTGATGATTTTTTAGCACAAAATCTTGATGGTGTTATCATTGCTACGCCTACCTATACGCATTTAGATGTAGCTTTAAAAGTTTTTCCTAAAATAAAAAATGTTTTGATAGAAAAGCCTTTGGCATTAAATGTTGATGAAATTTTAATCTTAGAGCAAAAAGCTAGAGAAAACAAAGTCAAAGTAGGGGTGGGTTTTTGCGAGAGATTTAATCCTGCTATTTTAACTTTTAAAGAAAAACTTTTAGAAGATGAGATTATAAGTATTGACATACAAAGAATTTCGCCTTATCCGCAAAGAATAAACGATGTAGGTGTTTTAAGTGATCTTAGTGTGCATGATATTGACTTAGTTAGATTTTTAAGTCAAGAGCAAATTTTAAAAGCAAATATTTATAAAAGCTTCCATCATGATAAATTTGAAGATGAAGTAATGATAAGCTTAAAATTAGAAAATATCTTAGCAAGTATTCATGATAGCTGGAATGGACAATGCATTATAAGAAAAATCACACTTTTAGGTAAAAAACATACTTATGAACTTGATCTTAAAAATTTTGAACTTTTTATCAATATGCAAAAAATTCCAAATTTATATGAAAATTCTCCTTTATATGCTGAGCATGAAGACTTTTTTGAGCTTTTGCAAAATGGGGTTTGTAAAAATTTAGCTAGTATTGAAGATGCTTTGAGAGTACAAGAAATTTTAGAAGGTGTTTGATAGTGAAATATGTATTTTTTTTAAATATGGGCGGGGTTAATAAACTTGAAGAATGTGAAGTTTTTTTAAAAAATATGTTTAATGATCCTTATATTTTAGGGATAAAAAATGTTTTTTTAAGAAAATTTGTAGCCTTTATGATAAGAAAATCAAGACTAAAAGCTATGAAGCAAAACTATGAAAAAATGGGTGGGAAGTCCCCGCTTACTCAAATCACACAAAGTTTATGTGATAGATTAAATTCTAAAACTAGAGAATATAGCTTTGATTTTATTAGTCTTTATGTGCCACCCTTTGCAAATGATGTTTTTTCAAAATATGATTTTCAAAAAAATGATGAAATCATTTTATTTCCTTTATACCCTCATCATTCTAAAACCACTGTAACTAGTTCTTTAGAAGTAGTGCAAAATGAGCTAAGAAGTGTCCAAAATCAAGCTAATGTAAAAATCATTGATGTTTTTTATAAAGATGAGCTTTATAATGAAATGATTATAAAGCATATTTTAGAAAAAAAGAAAGAATGTGATTATAAAACTTTGATTTTTTCTGCGCATTCTTTACCGCTTTCAGTGATTAAAAATGGCGATTTGTATGAAAAACATGTGCAAGAGCATGTGGGTATCTTAAAAGAAAAACTTAAAAATGAATTTGAACAAATCATTTTATCGTATCAATCAAAACTAGGTCCAGTAAAATGGCTTGAACCTAATACAAGTGATATTTTAGAAAATTTAAATCAAAAAGCTTTGATTTATCCTATATCTTTTTGTATAGATTGTTCTGAAACGATTTTTGAACTTGGAGTTGAGTATAGACACTTAGCAAAAAGTGATTATGAGCTTATCCCTTGTCCTAATGATAGTGATGAGTTTATAAAATTTATTAAAAATAAATTAAACCTATAAACAAACTTTAAACAACTTTAATATATAATTCCAAACTTCAAATCTTATTTTAATTTCCAAAAGGAGTTTTAATGTTAAATTTCACGG
>NZ_JAKMQV010000012.1:0-24973 GCF_025771745.1 Campylobacter sp. IFREMER_LSEM_CL2127 | reverse complement strand
AGGGGGGGGGATAAAAAAAGGACTGTGGATATTGGTTTATAACATGTGGTAAATTTTTAGAAAAATAGTGGGAAATGATAGAATATGAGTTATTATAAAATATGAAAAATTTCGTGTCAAATATAAAGAAAATAATATCTTAAATATAGATAATAAATAAGAAAGTAAAAGAGAATACAAACAATTAAAGATAAAACTTGATTTAGATAAATTTATACTCAAAATACTTGAAAACAATAAATGGATTAAGTATATTATCTTTTTTGTTTATTAAGAAGATTCACACTTAGTAAAACAATAAAACTAAAAATTAATAGTATGAGACTATAAATATGGGCTGTGGTAAAATCTAAATTTTCCATACTTTCATATATAGCAATACTAGCTACTTTTGTTTCTCCGCTTAAAGAACCGCCTATCATTAATACTATACCAAACTCACCCATAGTATGTGCAAAACTTATCACCAAAGCACTTAATATAGCTGGTTTAATACTAGGTAAGATTACTTTAAAAAGTGTGATGAAAGAATTTTTTCCCAAAGAAAAACTAGCTTCTATAATATTTTTAGAAATCATAGACATTGCATTATATAAAGGATTAAACATAAAAGGTAAAGAATAAATACAACTTGCTATCACTAAACCTTCAAAGGTAAAAGCTAAAGTGATATTAAAGTGTTTTTCTAAAAAATTACCCAAAAAAGAGTATTTTGAAAACAAAATCAACAAGTAAAAACCAACAACAGATGGTGGTAAAACCAAAGGTAAGGTTATTATGGTTTCTAGAATTTTTTTTGCTCTAAATTGCTTAAAAGTAAAAACCCAAGCAAGAGGTATGCAAAAACAAAACAAAATTATACAAGTAATAATAGAAAGCTTTATGGAAACTAAAAAAGGTGTCCAATCTATACTTAATAATAATTGTGTCATTATTAAAACTTTCTCAAGTCAAAAAAGACTTGAGATTACTTTCCTAAATTTGGCTCCATTTCTATAATTTTCCAAGGAAGTCCTTGAGTATTTAACTCATCCATAAAAGGTTTAGCATCAAATTCTTCCATGTTAAACACGCCTTTTCCTTGCCAAATTCCTTTAGCAATTAACTTTGTTCCTATCATTGCAGGAACTCCGGTAGTATAACTCACAGCTTGCGCTCCAGTTTCTTTAAAGCATTCTTCGTGATTGCAAACATTGTAAATATAAACTTGTCTATCTTTTCCATCTTTTACACCACGAATCACACAACCTATATTAGTATAACCTTTAGTGCGAGGGCCTAAACTAGCAGGATCAGGAAGTAGTGTTTTTAAAAATTCTATTGGTATTATTTCTTTGCCTTGATGCATAACAGGCTTAATACCTAGCATACCAACATTTTCAAGACATTTCATATGAGTTAAATAGCTTTGCCCAAAAGTCATAAAAAATCTTATTCTTTTTAAGCCTTTGATATTTTTTACTAAGCTTTCAAGCTCTTCATGATAAAGTAAATAACTATCCTTTACCCCTACTTCAGGATAATCCCACTCCATTTTTATTTCCATAGGTTCAGTTTCTATCCATTTTCCATTTTCCCAGTAACGACCTTTAGCAGAAACTTCTCTTAAGTTAATTTCAGGATTAAAATTAGTTGCAAAGGCATAGCCATGATCTCCAGCATTGCAATCTAATATATCTATATAATGAATTTCATCAAATAAATTTTGCTGCGCATAAGCGCAAAATACATTAGTAACACCTGGATCAAAACCGCTACCTAAAAGTCCTAAAATTTCTGCTTGTTTAAACTTATCATTTCTTGCCCATTGTTCTTTATATTCAAATTTAGCTAAATCAGGATGTTCATAATTTGCAGTATCTACATAGTGGATATTAGTTTGAATACACGCATCCATTAAAGTAAGATCTTGATAAGGTAAAGCCACATTTAATAAAATTTCAGCTCCTGTTTTTTTGATAAGTTCTACAACAGCAGCAGTGTCATCTGCATCTATTTGCTCAGTTTGAATTTCTACACCTAAACGCTCTTTTATAAAAGCTGCTATTTCATCACATTTACTTTTAGTTCTACTTGCTAGAGTTATTTTGCTAAAGACATCACTATTCATTGCACATTTTACAGTCGCAACACGGCTTACACCACCTGCACCTATAATCAAAAGATTTTTCATCATTTTTCCTTAAATTTTTTAGAAAATTGTAACAAAAAAACTTTATAAAGCATTGAAACAAAAAATAAAAAATAATTTTTATAATGTTTTTTTAAAATAAAACAAGTAAAATGATAGTTTTTTAAATTTTTTAAGGACACTTATGAATTTACAAAGTGTAGAACTTTCTTATCCTATTGTTATTACTTTTATTACCTATGCATTTTTAATGCTTTTTATAGGTTTTTATTTTTACAAAAAAAATCAAAACAGTAAAGATTATTTTGTTGGTAATGCCTCCATGGGGCCGGTAATATCTGCCTTAAGTGCAGGTGCTTCTGATATGAGTAGTTGGCTTTTAATGGCTTTTCCTGGTGCTTTATATGCAGCTGGCTTAGGGCAAATTTATATAGCTATAGGCTTAAGTTTTGGTATGTTTTTAAACTGGACCTTTGTTGCTAAAAGATTAAAGATTTTTTCTCAAATAGCCAAAGAATGTATTACAATTCCTGATTTTTTTGAAAGTCGCTTTCATGATGATAGACATATTTTAAGAAGCATTTGCGCAATAGTTATTTTGGTATTTTTTACTATTTACATTAGCGCTGGATTAGTAAGTGGTGCTAAGCTTTTTGAAAGTGTATTTAATTTACCTTATATTTTTGCCTTAAGCATTGGATTTTTAGTTATTGTTTTATATACTTTTTTAGGTGGCTATAAAGCCGTATGTTGGACTGATATGATACAAGGACTTTTAATGATGAGTTCATTAATCATCATTCCTTTTGTAATGATTTTTGAACTTGGTGGCTTTGGCGAAGCCTTTTCTACTATAAACGATGTAAAACCTCAAGCCTTTGGCCTAGACGGTGGTGGTTGGCTAGTCGTGGTATCAACCCTAGCATGGGGACTTGGTTATTTTGGTCAACCTCACATTTTAATTCGTTTTATCTCTATAAAAAATGTAAAAGAAATTCCTACTGCAACTTTTATAGGCATAACTTGGATGGTAATTTCTTTATTTGGTGCTGCTATGATAGGATTTTTAGGTATTGCTTATATAGCTAAATTTAATCTCACTTTAAATGACCCTGAAAGAATATTTATTGTAATGTCTCAAGTACTTTTTAATCCTTGGGTGGCAGGAATTTTACTCAGTGCTATATTGGCAGCTATTATGAGTACTGCAAGTTCTCAACTGCTAGTGTGCGCTTCTAGCTTGGTGCAAGATTTTTATACACAAATCTTAAAAAGAAAAACAAATGATAAAAATATTACTTTATTATCACGTCTAGGTGTTTTAGCTGTTGCTTGTGTAGCTTTTGTACTTTCACTTGATACGCAAAGTCAAATTTTAAGTATAGTTTCTTATGCTTGGGCTGGTTTTGGTGCAAGCTTTGGAAGTGTTATTTTATTTTCTTTATTTTATAAAAATATGAGTAAAGAAGGTGCGATAGCTGGAATGGTTAGTGGAGCTTTAACTGTTATATTTTATAAACATTTTGGTTCAAATTTTATAGCAATTTATGAAATCATTCCTGGATTTTTAGTTGCAAGTTGTTTTATTGTGATTTTTAGTATAATTTTTAAAGCAAAAAAACATACAATAAAACACTATGAAAAAATGTTAAAAGAAATTTAAATGTTTAAATCTTTTTTTTATTCAAAAAAATGGGCATTGTGGGCTTATTTGGGTTTGTTTTTTTTACTAGCTTCTTTACTTGCTCAAACTTCCATTAATGTTGCAATAAATGAATGGTATAAGGAATTTTATGATGTTTTACAAGATGCAAAAAATCATAGCATAGATGACTTTTATCATTTTATTAAACAATTTTTATATTTAGCATTACCTTATGTATTAATCGCTACTATCACACAATATTTTGGAAGTATTTATGCCTTTAAATGGCGTGAGGCTATGACTTTTGATTATATTAAATTTTGGCAAAAAAAAGATGATAACATAGAAGGTAGCTCACAAAGAATTCAAGAAGATATTTATAATTTTTCAAAAATCATAGAAAGCTTAGGATTGGCTTTTGTTAAGGCAATTATGACTTTAATTGCTTTTGTGCCAATTTTGTGGATGTTAAGTGCGCATGTTAATTTACCTATCTTGAAAGACATTAATGGATCCTTAGTATGGATTGCATTTTTGGTTTCTTTGGGAGGTCTTGTTATATCATGGTTTGTTGGCATTAAATTACCTGGTCTTGAATATAATAATCAAAAAGCTGAAGCTGCTTTTAGAAAAGAACTTGTTTTTGCTGAAGATGATAGAAAAAATTATGCGAGCGATGAAAGTATTTTAAGTTTATTTACTGGACTTAAAATCAATTATAAAAGATTATTTTTGCATTATGGGTATTTTAATATATGGCTTTATTTATTTGAGCAAATCATGGTTATAGTGCCTTTTTTAATCATGGCTCCAAGCTTGTTTTTAGGACTTATACAACTTGGAATTATCATACAAGTTGGCAATGCTTTTGATCAAGTTAGATCCTCATTTAGTATTTTTATCACCAATTGGACAACTATCACACAATTGCGTAGCATTTATAAACGTTTAGATGAATTTGAAAAAAATATTGAATATAGAAAACATAAATTAATTTAAAATATGTCGTTTATTTTAAGCTAATTTTATAGTTTTGATTTGATATAATTTTGCAAAAATTTTATTAAAGGAGTTTTTTTGGACCCCAGTCAATCTTTAGACTTAAATCAAACATTACCCGCTGTTGCCTCAATTGATGTAGGCTATTCTACTTTTATGATTCTTGTTGCATTAGCTTTAGTGCTTTTAAATGGATTTTTTGTTTTATCTGAATTTGCTATTGTTAAAGTACGTAGATCAAAACTCGAAGAAATGGTAAAAGAAAAAAAACGTAATGCAAAAAAAGCTTTAGAAGTCACTTCAAAACTAGATACTTATTTAAGTGCATGCCAACTTGGTATTACGCTAAGCTCTCTTGCTCTTGGTTGGATAGGTGAACCTGCTATTGCTAAAATTCTTGAAGTTCCTTTGGCAAATTTAGGCTTAGCTCCAGCATTAATTCATACTATAGCATTTGTTATCGCTTTTGCTATTATCACATTATTGCATGTTGTATTAGGTGAATTAGTTCCAAAGAGCGTTGCTATCGCTATTGCAGATAAAGCTGTTTTATGGGTTGCAAGACCATTACATTTGTTTTGGTTACTTTTCTTACCTTTCATTAAAACATTTGACTTTTTAGCTGCAGTTTCTTTAAAAGTTATAGGTATTAAACCTGCTAAAGAACATGAATTAAGCCACTCTGAAGAAGAAATTAAATTTATTGCAAGTGAAAGCCAAAAAGGTGGAGTTTTGGATGAATTTGAAACTGAAATCATACGTAATGCTGTTGATTTTTCAGATACAGTAGCAAAAGAAATCATGACACCTAGAAAAGATATGATATGTCTTAACAAACAAAAAAGCTATGAGGAAAATATGCAAATAGTTTGTCAGTACAAACACACACGCTTTCCATATATAGATGGTTCTAAAGATATCATTTTGGGTATGGTACACATTAGAGATATCATGCAAAACGAACTTAGCAAAGATAAGAAAAATTTAGATGATTTTTTAATCAAAATGATCTTGGTGCCAGAAAATATCAGCATATCTAAAGTCCTTTTCATGATGAATAAAGAACAAGTGCACACGGCATTAGTAGTGGATGAATATGGTGGCACAGCTGGACTTTTAACCATGGAAGATATTATGGAAGAAATCGTTGGAGATATTAACGATGAGCATGATGATTCTAGTCCACATTTTAAAAAACTTGCAGAAAACATTTATGAATTTCAAGGAAGATATGAAATTAGCGAAGTAGAAGAAATGCTTGATATACGCTTTAATGAAGAGCTAGAACAAGTCACTATAGGTGGATATGTTTTCAATCTCTTAGGACGCTTACCGGTAGTTGGAGATAGAATAGAAGATGAATTCTGCTACTATGAAGTCAAAAAGATGGATGGAAATAGTATAGAACGCATTAAAGTTGTACGCAAAAATACTGATGAAGAAGAGTGATAAACTCTTCTTTTACTTTCATACAGTCCTCAATCTTATCCATTCTAACCTACAAGGAAAATATATGCAATTACATGATGAAATTAATCAATTTATGCAAGAATGCAAAAGTATTATGATATCTTCTTTAAATTTAAACAATCAAACAATATGCTCATACGCACCTATTATAAAAATTAAAAATGACTTTTATATTTATATTAGTGAAATTGCTGAGCATTTTGAAGGAGTAAAATACAATAATAAAAACATAGAAATTATGTTTATAGAAGATGAAAAAGATTGCATGTCAATCTTTGCAAGAAAAAGACTTAAATTTAGAATAGAATGTATAGAAATAACAAGAGATAATCAACTCTTTGAGCAAGTATTAAATACTTATGAAAATGAAAACAACAAAGAAGTGATTCAAGTCATTAAAAATATGAAAGATTTTCATTTATTTCAACTTATACTGAAAAATGGAAGATATGTTAAAGGTTTTGGAAAAGCATATGAAATTAATAAAGGAGTAATTAATTTAATTAATTCAAAAGGACATAAATAATTCAAGATGAGCAATAAGCTCATCTTGATAGATTAACCGTTTCTTTTTTTGATAATTTCTTCAGAAACGTTTTTTGGAACTTCATCATAGTGATCAAATTCCATAGAATAAGTAGCACGACCTTGAGTTTGACTTCTAAGATCGGTTGAGTAACCAAACATCTCAGCCAAAGGACAAAATGCTGTAATAATTTTATTACCACCTCTTTCATCCATTGAATTTACTTGACCACGACGTTTATTTAAATCTCCAATAACATCACCCATATATTCTTCTGGAGTTTCAACTTCAACTTTCATCATAGGTTCTAAGATTACTGCACCTGCTTTTCTAGCACCTTCTTTAAAGCCCATAGAAGCTGCAAGTTTAAATGCCATTTCAGAAGAATCCACTTCGTGATAGCTTCCATCATAAACAGTTACTTTAACATCTTCAACAGGATATCCCGCTAAAACACCATTTTGTAATGCTTCTTGTATACCTTTATCAACCGCTGGAATATATTCTTTTGGAATTACCCCACCTTTGATATCATTTACAAACTCATATCCACTACCTGGCTCAAGCGGCTCAAGTCTTAAGAATACATGGCCATACTGACCACGGCCACCTGATTGTTTAGCGTATTTGTATTCTTGCTCAACTGTTTTTCTAATAGTTTCACGGTAAGCAACTTGAGGTTGACCAACTTCTGCTTCAACTTTAAACTCACGAAGCATTCTATCAACAATAATTTCTAAGTGAAGCTCACCCATACCTGAAATGATGGTTTGACCACTTTCTTCATCTGTAGAAACTCTAAAGCTTGGATCTTCTTGAGCTAATTTATTTAAAGCAATAGACATTTTTTCTTGATCTGCTTTTGTTTTAGGCTCAACAGCAACTGAAATAACAGGATCTGGAAAATCCATTCTCTCTAAAATAACTTTATCTTTTTCACTTGCTAAGGTATCACCAGTTAGTGTGTCTTTAAGACCAACAACTGCTCCAATTTCTCCTGCATATAAAGTTTTAATCTCTTCTCTTTTATTAGAGTGCATTTTTAAAAGACGACCAATTCTTTCTTTTTTATCTTTTGTTGAATTATATGCATAAGAACCGCTTTCTAAACTTCCTCTATATACACGAACGAAAGTTAATTGCCCAACAAAAGGGTCAGTCATAATTTTAAATGCAAGACCTGCAAATTCACCATCATCAGTTGATTTTACAGAAACCTCTGTACCATCTTCATACTCACCTTTGATATTAGCAACTTCATCAGGAGCTGGTAAATAAGCAACAACAGCATCAAGCAATGGTTGAACACCTTTGTTTTTAAAAGCCGTACCACAAAGCATAGGAACCATAGAAAGACTTAAGCATCCTGCTTTAATGCCTGCTTTGATTTCTTCTTGAGTAAGCTCTTCACCACCTAAATATTTTTCCATTAATTCATCGCTTGTTTCAGAAACCGCTTCTATCATTTTTACACGATATTCTTCAGCCTTTTCTTTAAGCTCAGCTGGAATTTCTTTTTCTACATAATCAGTTGGTTTGCTTTCATCTTCCCATACTAAAGCTTTCATAGTGATAAGATCAATCACACCTTTGAAATTATCTTCAGCACCAATTGGAATTTGAAGTGGAACTGGGTTGCCTTTTAAGCGATTTTTAATTTGCTCTTCTACATTAAAGAAATTTGCACCAATTCTATCCATTTTATTTACAAAAACAATTCTTGGAACACCGTATTTATTAGCTTGTCTCCAAACAGTTTCTGATTGTGGCTGAACTCCACCTACTGAACAAAATACTGCAACAGCACCATCTAAAACACGCATTGATCTTTCAACTTCGATTGTAAAGTCAACGTGGCCTGGAGTGTCTATAAGGTTAATTTGGTGATTTTTCCAAAAACAAGTTGTAGCAGCAGAAGTAATTGTAATACCTCTTTCTTTTTCTTGTTCCATCCAGTCCATTGTAGCTGCACCATCATGTACCTCGCCAATTTTATGACTCATACCTGTAAAGAAAAGAATTCTTTCACTAGTAGTTGTTTTACCAGCATCAATGTGAGCTGCAATACCTATATTTCTAACTCTTTTTAAAGGAGTACTTCTTGACATGTTTTACTCCTCTTACCAACGATAATGAGCAAATGCTTTATTAGCTTCTGCCATTTTATAAGTATCTTCTTTCTTCTTAAATGAAGCGCCTTTACTGTTAGCTGCGTCTAATAATTCAGCTGCTAATTTTTCAATCATAGTTCTTTCACTTCTTTTTCTAGCAAAAGAAATAATCCATCTTATAGCTAAAGCTTGTTGTCTAGCTGGGCGTACTTCTACTGGAACTTGATAAGTAGCACCACCAACACGACGAGATTTAACTTCTAATAAAGGCTTAATATTTTCAATAGCATCATTAAAAATTTCTATACCTTTTTTTTCTCCACCTTTTTTATCGATAGCTTCTAAAGCACCATACATAATAGTAGTAGCTGTGCTTTTTTTACCATCATACATTAAAGAATTAATGAATTTTGTGATTACTTTATTTCCATAAATCGGATCTGGCAAGACTTCTCTTACCGGAGCTTTTCTTCTTCTCATAATTTTCCTTCAAATTTATAATTTTACTCAAACAAAATCAAATCTAACGGATTTGTCTGCAATCTTATTACTTAGCTGCTGCTTTAGGGCGTTTTGCACCATATTTAGAACGAGAAACAGTTCTTTTTGCAACACCTGCAGTATCTAAGGCACCACGAACAATGTGATACTTAACACCTGGTAAGTCTTTTACCCTACCACCACGCACTAAAACGATGCTGTGTTCTTGTAGGTTGTGACCTTCACCACCGATATAACTAATAACTTCAAAGCCACTTGTAAGTCTTACTTTGGCAACTTTTCTTAACGCTGAGTTTGGTTTTTTAGGAGTTGTTGTATAAACCCTAGTACAAACTCCCCTTCTTTGTGGGCAATTTTTAAGCGCTGGTGATTTAGATTTTTCTAAAACTTTTTTGCGCTCTTTTCTAACCAATTGATTTATGGTTGGCACAGTAATTCCTTTCATTAATAAAATAATAAACTTTGGATAATATCTAAATTTTACTTATAAAATTATAAACTATTAAGGTTTTCTTGGAGTTTTTCTAAAAACAAATAAATGTGATAAGCATCATTGCTGGCATGATTAACATTAATACTAAAAGGAATGAGAATTTTTTTATTTTCTTTTATAATCTTTCCACTTGTTATAATAGGAAAGAAATACTGCTCTTTTTTTGGCAAGTGTAAAGAAAAATTCTCAAAAGCCACCCAAGGAATGGCAGAAATATTAAAAAGATTATCTATAGGCTCTTTTAAAAACATACTTTTATCGTTTTTTATTAATTGTTTATCCTCTTCATATAAAGATAAAAAATCATTTAAATTTTCTTTATAGAAAGTCCAAAGAACAGAAAAAGTTTTAGAGTCCTTATGAAAAATAGTATAAGAAGGATGGATAATATCATAACATATTAGTTGTTTGTTTTGATCTAAACTAAATTTAAAATTATCAAAAGCATTTATACTTTTACTAATAGTGTGGATAAAACAAGGGTAGAATTCATAATTATTGTTTTTAATAAAATAATAAAAAGAACTAATATCTAATTTAACAGTAATTTCAAACGAGCAAGGAATATTTTGAGTATAAAAGTTAAAATGTTCTTTTCTTTTATATTGTTCTAAATCAATTATTTTAAACATAAAATACTTAAAAAATCCTAGCAAAATTGCTAGGATTGAAAATTAATTTTGTTGTTTAAGCTTTAAATTTTGATCTCCATAAAGACCTGTACCAACAGGAATCATGCGACCTAAGATTACATTTTCTTTTAGATCTTCAAGATAGTCAAATTTACCTGCAATACTTGCTTCTGTTAAAACCTTTGTTGTTTCTTGGAATGAAGCAGCCGAAATCACACTATCACTTCCAATAGCTGCTCTTGTAACCCCAAGCAACACAGGCTCAGCTACAGCAGGTTCACCGCCATATCTTAAAATTCTTTCATTTTCTTCTCTAAATTTTCTTCTTGAAACCAAATCACCTACAATAAAGTTTGTATGACCACTATCAACAATTTTTACTTGTCTTAGCATTTGTGATACGATGATTTCAATATGCTTATCAGAAATCACAACACCTTGACCACGATAAACTTGCTGAATTTCAGAAATAAGATAATAATGCAATGCTTTTTCACCTAAAATTCTAAGCACATCATGACTTGAAATAACTCCATCGGTTAATTTTTCACCCGCATGAATAAATTCGCCATCTCTTACTTGAATGCGTTTTGATTTATCAATTAAATACTCTGCGCTACTTCCATCTTCTGCTTGGATAATGATTCTTTCTTTTGATCTTAAAGGTTTATCAAATCTAACAACCCCGTCAATTTCAGCCACAACAGCAGTATTTTTTGGCTTTCTTGCTTCAAATAATTCAGATACCCTTGGAAGACCTCCAGTAATATCTTTTGATTTAGCTGCTGCCTTTGGTGTTTTAGCTAAGATATCAGCTTGCTTAACCTTATCGCCATCGTTTACATAAATAACAGTTTTTGGTTCGAGTTGATAACGCACCACTTTATCGTTTTCACCTATGATTAACAACGCTGGACGCACTCCACTTGGTAAATACTCATTAATAACAAGTGATCTTTTACCAGTTGCTTCATCAATTTGCTCATCAGCACTATAGCCTGATTCAATATCTTCAAAGTTAATTGTACCTGCAACTTCTGCAATTACAGTATTATTATATGCATCCCATTCAGCAATGATAGTTTTATCTTCTTTGCTTGATTTTGCTATGATAGTTTTAGGATTATCCACAAAAGTACTATCATCAAATTCAATCACAGAATCTCTTGGTATATAGTGTCTTTTTGCTTCTCTATCATTTTCATCAGCAATAACAACAAAAACACCTTTTTCTTTAACTACATCACCTTTTTTAAGATTTCTAATTCTATCTAAACCATCCCCTTTAAGCATATAAAACTTCAAGGTACCTTTTGCACCAGCTACAATATCTTGAGTGATAGGATCGCCATCTTTTACTAGCAATTCACTTGCATAAGGGATACGGTTTGGTATATTCCAACCCTCTTTGATTACTTCTACAATACTTTCATTTTCAGCTACTTCAGCACCATCGCTATATGGAATATATAATTTACCTTCAATATTACCACTTACACCGGCAAGCTCATTAGCTTTTGCTAAGTCATACTTTCTTAATATAAATTTAGCTTCATTGTTTTTTGCTTTAACGCTAACCACCACATCCTCATATGCATGCTCAATATGGATAGTTCCTTTAAATGGAGCTTTGATTTTTGGCTCCGCAAGTAAAATAGCAGCATTGCGGTGATTGGCCACTATAGTTTTACCTTGTCTATCTTCATAGGTATTAAGATTATAAAATCTTACAAAACCTTCTTTATGCGCTACCACTTGACGATCTTGTAAATCTGTACTAGCAGTACCACCGCTGTGGAAAGTTCTTAGTGTAAGCTGCGTTCCCGGCTCACCGATTGATTGAGCAGATATAATACCTACAGCCTCACCTGGTTTAACTAATTTTCCTTCGCCTAGATTAATACCATAACATTTAGAACAAACTCCTTTTTTAGCTTTACAAGTAATAGGAGTTCTAATGCTTACACTCTTTACTCCACTTTCAACAATAATTCTAGCTTTTTCCTCATCTACTAAAGTACCTTCTGAGAATAAAATCTCATTAGTAATAGAGTCAATAATATTTTCAGCTAAAACTCTTCCTAAAATTCTTTCTTCTAAGGTTTCAATCACAACACCATCTGCGGTAATTTCATTAATCTCAACACCCTCATGTGCACCACAATCTTCCATTGTAACTTTTACATTTTGCGCCACATCGATAAGTTTTCTTGTCAAATAACCTGCATTTGCTGTTTTCAACGCTGTATCTGCAAGACCTTTTCTAGCACCGTGGGTTGAAATGAAATATTCAAGAACGTTTAGTCCTTCACGGAAGTTCGAAATGATCGGTGTTTCAATAATAGAACCATCAGGTTTAGCCATAAGACCCCTCATCGCAGCAAGCTGTGAAATTTGAGCTGCTGAACCCCTAGCACCAGAATCTGCCATCATATAAATAGAGTTAAATCCTTCTTTGTCTTTTTTAATCAACTCCATCATATCTTTTGATAAGACATTATTAGTGCTTTTCCAAATATCAATAATCTTGTTATATCTTTCGCCTGAAGTAATCAAACCTAAATTATATGAATTTTGGATTTCTCTTACTTGTTTTTTAGCTTCTTCTATACTTTTTTGCTTTTGATCAGGCACAATAATATCAGCAATTGAAATAGAAATACCCGCTTTTGTTGCATATTCAAAACCAAGATCTTTTAATTTATCTAAAAAGCTAGCACTTACTTCAAGACCGCCTTCTTTATAAACATAATCAACCAAAGCTGCAATATCTTTTTTCTTCATGACTTTATTCCACATATTTTCAGGAACAAAATCAGGTAAGATAGACTTAATGATTAATCTTCCCGCAGTTGTTGTGATTTTTCTTCCATCAACTACGCTTCTAATACTTGCATGAATATCTAAAGATTTTGCTTCTAGAGCAATCATAACCTCTTCAATACCTGTACAAATTTTATGCTCACCCTTAGCACCATCTTTTTCTAAAGATAGATAATAAATCCCCAAAACCATATCTTGAGAAGGTACAGTCACAGAACGACCACTTGCTGGAAGCAAGATATTCATAGATGAAAGCATTAATACTTTACACTCAGCTATTGCTTCTTGAGATAAAGGTACATGTACAGCCATTTGGTCCCCGTCAAAGTCAGCATTAAATGCTGCACACACCAATGGATGAAGTTGAATTGCCTTACCCTCTACAAGCACAGGATGGAAAGCTTGGATGGAAAGCTTATGTAAGGTTGGTGCACGATTAAGCATTACAGGATGACCTTTAACAACCTCTTCTAAACACTCCCAAACTTCATTGGTTTTATTTTCAATCATTTTTTTAGCTTGTTTTACAGTAGTTGCATAACCTTTTTCTTCAAGCTTAGCTAACAAATGTGGTTTAAATAATTCTAAAGCCATTTTTTTAGGCAAGCCGCATTGATCCATTCTAAGTTTTGGCCCAACAACAATAACACTACGACCTGAAAAATCCACTCTTTTACCAAGTAGATTTTGTCTGAAACGACCTTGTTTTCCTTTGATGATTTCACTTAAAGATTTTAATGGACGTTTATTTGCACCTTTAACTGCATTTGCTCTTCTACCATTATCAAATAAAGCATCGACTGCTTCTTGAAGCATTCTTTTTTCATTTCTAATGATAATTTCAGGTGCATCAAGCTCCATAAGTCTTTTTAAACGTGTATTTCTATTAATAACTCTTCTATATAAATCATTCACATCAGAAACTGCAAATTTTCCACCATCTAAAGCTACCAAAGGTCTTAAATCAGGTGGTAACACAGGTAAATTTGTAATCATCATCCATTCAGGACGATTTGGAACTACTTCATCACTATTTGTATTAGTATTTAAATTACTATTTAAGAAATTTTCCACCACTTTTAAGCGTTTGATGATAGTTTTTTTCTTTGCTTCTGAATTAGTTGCTGCAATATCTTCTTTTAATTTATTTAAAAGCTCAACAAGATCTAAATTTGCTAGCAAATCTCTAACAACTTCACCACCCATTCTAGCTTTAAAACCACTGCTTTCGTAGCGCTGCATTAAATTTAAATACTGCTCTTCATTTAATACATCGCAAAATTCAACTTTTTTAGTATTTTCATTATCATAGTATGCATCACCTGGATTTTCTACTATATATGCTTCATAATACAATACGCGCTCTAAATCTTTCATCTTTACGCCAAGTAAAGTACCGATACGACTTGGCAAAGAATTTACATACCATATATGTGCTACTGGTGTAACTAATTCAATATGCCCCATTCTTGAACGGCGTACTTTAGAACTAGTAACTTCAACACCACATTTTTCACACTTAATACCTTTAAAACGCATTTTTTTATACTTACCACAAAGACATTCATAATCTCTTACTGGTCCAAAAATTTTAGCGCAAAAAAGCCCGTCTCTTTCAGGCTTTAAAGTTCTATAATTAATTGTTTCTGGTTTTTTTACTTCACCATAAGACCATGATTTGATTTTTTCAGGACTTGCAAGTCTTAATTGAAAAGCTTCAAAGTCTCTAGGTCTACCATCTTCTTTTATTTCGATAGGTTTAAATTTACTCATTATTCTCATCCTTATCAAAAATCTCAACATCTAAAGCAAGAGATTTTAATTCATTTGTAAGTACAAAGAATGTCTCTGGAATACCTGTTGCTGGAACATTCTCACCTTTTGTTAAAGCTTTATAAGCACTAAATCTACCTTCAACATCATCAGATTTTATGGTTAACATTTCCCTTAAAGTATGAGCTGCTCCATAAGCTTCAAGAGCCCAAACCTCCATCTCACCAAATCTTTGTCCACCAAATAAAGCCTTACCACCAACTGGTTGTTGTGTTACAAGACTATAAGGTCCAGTACTTCTTGCGTGAACTTTTTCATCTACTAAGTGGTGTAATTTAAGCATATACATACATCCAACATGTACACGCTCTGCCATTTTTTCGCCAGTTCTTCCATCATAAAGTTCGCTTTTTCCATCCATGGCTATTTTAGCCATTTCAAAAAGTCTACCAAATTCTTCAACCGTTACGCCTTCAAATACAGGAGTAGCAAATTTCACTCCTTTAGCCCAATCTCTAGCATAAGAAATAAGCTGTTCATCATTTAAAGTTTGCACAAATTTCTTTTCTAATTCAAGTCTAGATACACTACAAATTTCAAGAATTTTTTCACGTAATTCTTTTACAAAATCTTTTTGTTTTCTATCAAAAATTTCTTGAATTTGATCACCTAGTCTCATACCAACAATCCCCAAGTGACTTTCAAGAATTTGTCCTATGTTCATACGGCTTGGAACCCCTAGAGGATTTAATGCTATATCAATAGGTCTTCCATCAGGTAAATATGGCATATCAACTTCTGGAACAATATTAGATACAATACCTTTATTTCCATGGCGCCCTGCCATTTTATCCCCAACTTTCAATTTTCTCTTAGTCGCGATATATACTTTAACAAGTTTTACTACCCCACTTGGTAAAATATCATCTTTTTCTAAAATTTCTAATTTTTCATCATGCTCTGTTTTAAGTTTTTTCTTCTCATTTTGGAAATGATTTTTTAAATCATCATATTCTTTTTGCACTTCTTTAGAATAAGCTTTAACTAAAGAATTTAATGCAAAACGATTGATTTTTTCTAATTCCGTAATTTCTACTTTAGAGCCTTTTTTATATTTAACACCATTTATTTCTTCATCTGAATTTAAAGCTGATTTAGAAAGTAAAGAACATACTCTTAAAGTTTCTTCTCTATCCATCATTAAAAGTCTATCATGGTGTTCTTTTTCAAGATTTAATTTTTCATCATCATAAGCTTTTATAGCGCGTGCATCTTTTTCATAACCTTTTTTAGTAAAGATTTTTACATCTACAACAACACCTTCTAATGAGGCGGTTGCATATAAAGATTTATTTACAACATGTCCAGCTTTTTCACCAAAAATAGCTCTTAATAATCTTTCTTCAGGTGTAGGTTTTACTTCACCCTTAGGTGAAACTTTACCTACCAAAATCATACCAGGCTTTATATGAGTTCCTATTTTAGCGATACCACTCTCATCAAGATGCGCTAAATCTTCTTCTTTTACATTTGGAATATCTTTTGTAATTTCTTCTACACCATCTTTAAGCTCTCTAGCCTCTACTTCTTTTTCATAAATATGAACACTAGTAAAAGTATCTTCACGTAAAATTTTCTCACTAATTACAATAGCATCTTCATAGTTATACCCATGCCATGGCATAAATGCGATTAAGGCATTCTTACCAATAGCAAGTTCGCCTTGATCCATACTTGGGCCATCTGCAATGATTTGACCTGCTTGAACAAATTCTCCTTTTTTAACAATTGGATGCTGTGTAAAAGTTGTATTTTGATTTGTTCTTAGATTTTTTTCCATTTTGTAATGATCTATAAATGGACCATTTTCATCTTCGCCCAAAATAAAAATATTTTTATTGTCAACTTTTTCTACAATTCCTGCTCTTTTAGCTTTAATAGCCTCCCAAGCATCACGAGCAATGATTTTTTCCATACCAGTACCTACTATAGGTGCTTGTGCGGTTAGTAAAGGCACTGCTTGACGTTGCATGTTTGAACCCATCAGGGCTCTGTTTGCATCATCATGCTCTAAGAATGGGATTAATGACGCTGCAACCCCTACTATCATACCTGAACAAAGGTCAATCAAATGTACTTCTTCTCTTCTTGCTAGGATTGTTTCACCATCTTGTCTTGCTTCAACAAATTCCTCAACAATATTACCTTTTTCATCAATTTTAGTTGAAGCTGCTGCAATCACCAAGCCCTCTTCTTGAGTAGCAGTCAAGTAAACAATTTCATTACTTACTTTTCCATTTTCTACTTTCTTATAAGGTGCTTCAACAAAGCCTAGATCATTTACTTTAGCATAAGTTGAAAGTGTATTAATTAATCCGATGTTTTGACCTTCTGGAGTTTCAACAGGACAAATTCTTCCATAATGTGTTGCATGAACATCACGTACTTCAAAACCTGCTCTTTCTTTTACTAAACCACCTTCACCAAGTGCTGATAAACGACGTTTATGAGTCACTTCACTCAATGGGTTTGTTTGATCCATAAATTGAGATAATTGACCGCCAGTAAAAAATTCCATAATTGTTACAGTAATTGTCTTAGGATTAATCAAATCATAAGGCATTACTTTATCAATATCTGTATTTAAAGCCGTAAATTTATCTCTGATTGATTTTTGCATTTTAGCAAGACCTACATGAAGTTCATTAGCTAAAAGTTCTCCTATTGATCTTATACGACGATTACCTAAATGGTCTCTATCATCAATATGACCTCTTCCATTTTTTACTTTAATTAAATATTTTGCAGTTTTTACTATATCTTCATTAGTTAAAACCGTAACATATTCAGGCGTATCTAAGCCTAATTTATGATTCATTTTCATACGACCAACTTTTGTTAGATCATATCTTTCAGGATTGAAAAATAAATCATTTACAAAAGCTTTTGCAGCATCTTTTACTACTGGTTCGCCTGGTCTCATTACTTTATAAATTCTAATAGCTGCTAAATCATTCTCATCATCTATATTCTCGGTTTGTTTTAATAATTTTAAAGTTTCATTATCTTGAATGAAAGAATTAATAATAGCAGCATCTACTCCATTGGCTAAGTCATTAGCAATATCAAACTGTTTTTCCTCTTTAATTTTTGCTAGTTTTCCCTCATCTAATAGCGTTAAAGAATCAAATAAAACCTCACCAGTTTCTTTATTAATAATAGGATTAGCTAAATATCTATTTGTTAAAATTTCAACTGGATATTCAACCCATTTAACCCCATCTTTTACAAGCTGTTCAGCCTTTTTCTTTGTCATTCTTTTACCAGCTTGATGAATTACATTGCCTTTTTCATCTTTCAAGTCATACTCAACTCTATCTAAAAAGTCATTTGGATTAAATTCAGTTAAGAATTTATCTTTTTTAACATGAATAGTTTGTATAGGGTAAAATAATTTTATAATGTCTTGTTTTTTATAACCAAGTGCTCTAAATAAAATTGTAATAGGCACTTTTCTTCTTTTATTAATACGCACATAAAGCACATCTTTAGCATCATATTCAAAATAAAGCCAAGAACCACGATCTGGTATAATTTGGGCTGTATATACTAATTTATTTGCAACAGTAGAACTTTCTTCTTCTTTAAATATAACACCCGGACTTCTATGAAGTTGATTTACTACAACCCTTTCAACTCCGTTAATTATGAAAGAAATTCTATCTGTCATTAAAGGGATTTCTCTAATATAAATTTCTTGTTCTTTAATATCTTTTATACCAATTTTTTCACCCGTTTTTTCATCTTTTTCATGTAAAGTTAAACGGATTTTCATTTTTAAATTTACAGAATAAGTCAAACCTCTTTCCATACACTCTCTAATAGTGTACTTAGGTTTACCTACTTCACTACTTACATATTCTAAACTTAATCTATTTTGTGGATCATGAATTGGAAAAATAGATTTAAATACTTTTTCAATTCCACTTTCTGAATTTTTAGCATCTATGTTTAAAAAATAATCAAAACTTTTCTTTTGTAATTGTAATAAATTTGGAATGTCTATTTGTTGTGGAACATTCGAGAAGTCTATTCTTAAACGATTTCCTGATTGTGAATTTAACATATTATTATACCCCATGGCAAAAGTATTGAAAGAAAGAATCCTAATTAAAGGAAAACAAGAAAGGATATAAAATCCTTTCTTTTAAAACAAAAAAATTATTTAAGCTCAACCTTAGCGCCAGCTTCTTCAAGTTGTTTTTTAGCTTCTTCAGCTTCAGCTTTGCTAACACCTTCTTTAAGAACTGATGGAGTTTGTTCAACAGCATCTTTTGCTTCTTTTAGTCCAAGACCAGTTAAAGCACGAACAACTTTAATTACATTGATTTTTTTATCGCCACCATCTTGTAATACGATGTCAAATTCAGTTTTTTCTTCAGCAGCACCGCCAGCAGCACCTGCAACAGCAGCACCTGCAACCATAACTGGAGCAGCAGAAACACCAAATTTTTCTTCAAATTCTTTTACTAATTCTGAAAGTTCAAGAACACTTAGGTTAGAAATAAATTCTAATACATCTTCTTTAGTAATTGCCATTTTTTATCCTTTTTAAATTTTATTCAGCTTCTTTTTTTTCTTTTAATGCATTTAATCCAATTGTAAAATTGGTGATTGGCGCATTCCAAACTTGCAAAAGCATAGCAAGCAATTCATTGCGAGAAGGCATTTTAGCTAAAGCTTTAACTTTATCTACTGAAGCAACTTCACCATCAATAAATGCGGTTTTGATTTCAAATGTTTGATTAGCTTCGCTAAATTTATCAGCAACTTTTGAAACATTTAATTGGTCTTCACCCCAAAGATAAATATTTGTATCTTTAAGTTCCATTCCATCTTTGCCGGCATTTTTAAGAGCAATACTTGCTAAAGTATTTTTAATAATTTGAACTTTAACATCCATTTCTCTCGCATTATTTCTTAACTCTTCAAGTTTTTTAGTGTTTAAACCTTTGTAGTTACAAACTACAACAGCTTCACTAGCCTTAAAACCCTCTTCAAGCTTAGAAACAAGTTCAATTTTTTGGCTTTTAGTCATCTTTACTCCTTTCCGACCGGTGATTTCAAGCAGAGCAGAAAATCTAATTAAGTCCTAAGACCTCGGCTATCTCCAATCTAAGATAAAAATTAGATAAGATAAAAGTTATTATCTTATCTAATTTTTATTAATGAGAGAAAAACTCTCATTAATTTTATTTTGTATCAAGTAATTCTTGAGTATCAAGAGAAAGAGAAGGACTCATAGTCAAAGAAAGACTAGCATTTTTAATATATCTTCCTTTTGCAGCAGCTGGTTTATGTTTATTAATAGCTTTTACGAATGCTGTCATATTTTCTTTTAATTGTTCTTGAGTAAAACTAACTTTACCCAAACCTGCATGGATGTTTCCTTGTTTATCAACACGGAAATTAACTTGTCCATTTTTAGCATTATTAACAGCTTGAGCAACATCCATTGTTACTGTACCTGTTTTAGGATTTGGCATCAAACCTTTAGGTCCTAAAATACGACCTACTTTACCTACTAGACCCATTAAATTTGGTGTAGCAATTAAAACATCAAAATTCATATTACCTTTTTGAATTTCTTCTACTAAATCATCGCTACCAACTATATCAGCACCTGCATTTTTTGCTTCATCAGCTTTTGCATCTTTTGCAATAACAGCAACACGAACTTTTTTACCTGTACCGCAAGGTAAAACAACACTACCTCTTACCATTTGATCTGCATGTCTTGGATCAACATTTAATTTTAAAGCAATTTCAACTGTTTCATCAAATTTAGCAGAAGCAAGAGTTTTTACTGTGCTTATTGCTTCATCCATTAAATAGTTTTTATTTGAATCTATTTTTTTTAATAATTCTGTAAATCTTTTAGTATTTTTAGACATCAATTTTCTCCGCATTTTATATAAAGTGCTACCGCCTTTTTAAACTCTTGGCGGTAAAGAGTATTAATCTACGATTTCAACACCCATAGAACGAGCAGAACCCATGATAATTTTAGCAGCTTGCTCTCTATCTTTTGTATTCATATCAGCGATTTTTTTATCTACAATTTCTAAAACTTGTGCTTTAGTTAATTTACCTACTTTATTTTTTAAAGGGTTATCCGCACCTTTAGAAATACCTGCAGCTTTTTTAATTAAATCTGTAGCTGGTGGTTGTTTTGTTATAAATGTAAAGCTTTTATCTGCATAAACAGTAATAACAACTGGAATATTAAAACCAGCCATATCTTTTGTTCTTTCATTAAATGCCTTACAAAATTCCATAATATTAACACCTTGTTGACCTAAAGCAGGACCAACTGGAGGTGATGGATTAGCCTTAGTAGCAGCTATTTGTAATTTAATTTCTCCTACGACTTTTTTAGCCATAACCTTTCTCCTTTACTTACTATATAATCAAACTATTTTTTCAACTTGAGAGTATAAGATTTCTACTGGAGTTGATCTACCAAATATAGAAACATTTAACTTTAAAACGCCTCTAACCATATCATATTCCTCTACAATACCAACAAAGTTTGCAAAAGGACCTTCAGTTATTCTTACACTTTCTTCTTTATCAAATGAAATTTTAGGCTTAGGTGCTGCTTTATTTTTCACCTTTTCTAAAATAAGATTGATATCTTTTTCACTTAATGGGGTTGGTTTTTTACTTTCACCTATAAAACGACCAACCTTTGGTAAAGACTGAATTTTATGCCAAAGCTCTGTTGATAAGTCTATATTAGCAAATACATAGCCTGAATATAAACTTCTTTCGCTTATTTTTTCTTTACCATTTTTAAATTCAATCACATCTTCAGTTGGAACAATTACTTCTAATAATTGCTCTTGAATTCCATGATCTCTAACTAAATTTTCTATGGCTCTTTTTACAGCCATCTCACTACCTGCATAAGTTTGAATTGCATACCATTTATGATTCATTTTTCTATCCTATAATCTTAGATAATGAAAATGACATAATCAAATCAACTAATGCTAAAAATAATGAAACAACAGTAACAACTACAAAAACTGTAATATAAGCATTTCTAACTTGCTCTTTCAAAGGCCAAATTACTTTTTCTAATTCAGCTTTTGACAATTTAAAATAAGTTATTAGTTTTTCCATATTTTACCTTATTTTGTGGCAGGGCAAGAGGGATTCGAACCCCCAACCATCGGATTTGGAATCCGGCGCTCTACCGTTGGAGCTATTGCCCTAAGGGCTTTTTTATAAAAGCCTTAACTTTTTAATTTAACTTCTTTATGAATTGTATGTTTTTTCAATCTTGGGCAATATTTTTTTAATTCTAACTTTTCAGTTGTATTTTTACTATTTTTAAAAGTGCTATAATTAATATCACCGCACTCTTCACATTTTAAACCAACTTTAATTCTCATTTTTATTCCTTAAAAAGCGAGATTAAATCTCGCTTATAATTATTTAATAATTTTAGAAACAACACCTGAACCAACAGTACGGCCACCTTCACGGATAGCAAAACGAGTACCTTCTTCAAGTGCAACTGGTGCAATAAGACTTACAGTAATTCTAACATTATCGCCCGGCATAACCATTTCAACGCCTTCTGCAAGTTGGATAGAACCAGTAACATCAGTTGTTCTTACATAAAATTGTGGTCTATAGTTATTAAAGAATGGAGTATGGCGTCCACCTTCATCTTTATTTAAAATATAAACTTCTGCTTCAAAATCAGTGTGAGGAGTGATTGATTTAGGTTTAGCAAGAACCATACCACGAAGAACATCTTCTTTTTTAGTTCCACGAAGAAGAACACCAACGTTATCTCCCGCTTCACCTTGATCCATTTCTTTTCTAAACATTTCAACACCAGTTACTGTAGTGCTTTGTGTTTCTCTAATACCAACGATTTCAATAGTATCACCAACTTTAACAATACCTTTTTCAATTCTACCAGTAACAACTGTACCACGGCCTGAAATTGAGAATACATCTTCGATAGGCATTAAGAAATCTTTATCTGTATCACGAGCTGGAGTTGGAATATACTCATCAACTGCTGCCATAAGATCTAAGATTTTTTTAGACCATTCACCATCTTGTCCAGCTTTTGCTTCTTCAAGAGCTTGTAAAGCTGAACCTGAAATAATCGGAGTATCATCTCCTGGGAAATCATAAGAGCTTAATAATTCTCTAATTTCCATTTCAACTAATTCTAATAACTCAGCATCATCAACCATATCAGCTTTGTTCATGAAAACAACAATATATGGTACACCTACTTGACGAGAAAGCAAGATGTGCTCTCTAGTTTGTGGCATTGGGCCGTCTGCTGCAGAAACAACAAGAATAGCACCGTCCATTTGAGCAGCACCAGTAATCATGTTTTTAACATAGTCAGCGTGACCTGGGCAGTCTACGTGAGCATAGTGACGATTTTCTGTTTCATACTCAATGTGAGAAGTAGCAATAGTAATACCACGCTCTTTTTCTTCAGGAGCGTTATCGATATTATCATAATCTTTAAGCTCAGCCAAACCTCTTCTTGAAAGAACAGCAGAGATAGCAGCTGTTAAAGTAGTTTTACCGTGGTCAACGTGACCAATAGTACCAATATTTACGTGAGGCTTATTACGTGAAAATTTTTCTTTAGCCATCTTTTTCCTCCATATAAAATTTACAAACAAATACTAATTTATGTTTTATAATCTTTTGAAATCAATGGAGCTCATAGCGGGACTTGAACCCGCGACCTCTCCCTTACCAAGGGAGTGCTCTACCTCTGAGCCATACGAGCGCTCAGAAAAATTAAAAACATAAACTATAAAATTTTGGAAATTTGAAACTGCTAGAAATTCTGAATTTAAAAACAGCTCCCAGTTTCACTCTACCAAAATCAGGTTGGAGCGGGAAACGGGACTCGAACCCGCGACCCTCAGCTTGGAAGGCTGATGCTCTAGCCAACTGAGCTACTCCCGCAAAGCAATGGTGGTGAGTCGTGGATTCGAACCACGGAAGGCGAAAGCCAGCAGATTTACAGTCTGCCCTCGTTGGCCACTTGAGTAACTCACCATGAATAATAATGCTTTTTATTTCTGGTCAAACACTGCTATTAACAATGGAGCTGGTTAAGGGACTTGAACCCCCGACCTGCTGCTTACAAGGCAGCTGCTCTACCAACTGAGCTAAACCAGCAAAAAATAAAGTTGAATTATAATGTAATTTTGAATTAATGTCAAGTGTTTTAAATAATTTTGTATAATTTTTAAAAAATAAAGGATTTATTATGAAAATTTTATTTTCACCTAGTGAGGGAAAAAGTAAAATAAATACACATAGTTGTTTAAATGAAAAATCATTCATATTTAACAAGTTAGACAATAAAAGACTTGAAGTAATTTCTAAATACAAAAAATTTATTAAAGAATGTGATGAAAATGTTCTTGAAAAATTTTTTGGTATCAAAGACAAAGATGAACTATATAATCTTAGCCAAGATATATTAAAAAAAGATACAACTAAAGCGGTTCAAAGATACAATGGTGTCGCTTTTGAATATTTAGATTATGAGAGTTTAGATGCAATAGCTAAAAAATATATAGATGAAAATGTATTAATATTTTCAAATCTTTTTGGTCCTATTTTAGCAAAAGATTTAATACCTTATTATAAATTAAAACAAGGAGAGAAAATCAAAGATTTTAATATAGAAAAATTTTATAAAGAAAATTTTTCCAGTGAGATTGATGATTTTTTAGAAAATGAATTAATAATCGATCTTAGAGCCAAATTTTATGAAAAATTTTACACCATTAAACAACCCTTTG
>NZ_JAKMQV010000011.1:0-34891 GCF_025771745.1 Campylobacter sp. IFREMER_LSEM_CL2127 | reverse complement strand
GACTAAACCCTTAATGGGTTTAGTTTAGTTGATGAAGGATTTTAAGCAAACTCCATCTACATTTAATTCATAAGCTTTTTTCAGGTTATTTTTTAAAGTATCAAGCAAAAATAAAATTTTAGAATCAAACATATAAAACTCGGCCATCTTTGATGCAATTTTTGCCAAATTTTCATCTTTTATTAAAATGTATTTTGCACCCAATGCATTAGAAAGTAAAATTTCTTCTTCGTTTTTAACAAAAATACCAAAATCTACTTTTTCATCTTTTGCATTTTTAATAACCGATTCATCATATTCAAAACAATTCACATTGGTTTTAATAAAAATATTTTCATAATGACTAAATTTTTGCATATTTATCAAAGGATGTCCAAAAATTAACATAGCTTTTCCTTTACTTTTAAAAGACAATAATTTCTAAAACCACGGTTGAAAATTTTATAATCTTTCATTCCTTGTAGTTCATCATAAACATCACTACCTTTATAAAGCAAAAATGAAGTTTTTTCATCATAAAAACCATTTGAAATTTCAATCAAAGGTTTTATATCCATCAAAGCCCTTGATGTGATTAAATCTACTTTGAAAGGTAAATGATTTTGTAATTTTTCTTTTATGATATTTATATTTATCAAATTAAGCTCAGTTTTAATCACTCTTAAAAAAGAAGCCTTTTTAACACTGGGCTCAAATAGAAAAAAATTACTATTTTCCAAAATACATGCTAAAAATATTGCAGGAAAACCAGCCCCACTTCCAACATCAACAATCTTTTTTTTATCAGTCAAATCACAATAGTCTAAAATTTTTATACTATCAATAATATTGTCGTCTATGTTTTCAAGATGAGTTAGATTATGCACAGCATTAAATTTTTTTAACAACTCTTTATAAAGCGCGATTCTTTGGTAGAAATCATCTTTATTTGCAAAATCTTTTAAAAAATTTAATTGCTCTTCATAAATTTTCAATTTAAATGCCCCATTTGCGTATGTTTAATTTCCAAATAATCTTTATTAAAACGATTTGCTTCAATTAAAATAGGAATTCTTAAATTTACTTTTCCTTTTAAAGAGCTAAGTTTTTCAGGATTATTAGTCAAAAGATTAATCTTAGCAATCTTATAATGTTTAAGTATAAAATCTACTATTTCATAACTACGCTCATCTGCTTTAAATCCTAATTGATGATTTGCCTCTATAGTATTAAAACCTTTATCTTGTAAAGCATAAGCATTGATTTTATTAAAAAGTCCTATGCCTCTTCCTTCCTGTCTTAGATAAATCACCATACCACCATGCTCTTGGACATATTTTAATGAAAAGTCAAGTTGCTCACCACAATCGCATTTTAAACTTCCTAAAACATCACCTGTTAAACATTCTGAATGGATTCTAATATTAACTTCTTTTTCTAATTTTCCTTTAAAAATACAAAGATGCTCTTTGTCATTTTCTTTAAAACTTTGTATATTAAATTCTCCAAAACGAGTGGGAAGTTTTGCTATTTCAGAAATTTGAATAGTCATTATTTTCTTCACCTTTTTACAAAAAATATGCTAGAATTTAAGCAATTTTAACAAACAAAAAGGAAATTTATGTTTAAACGCTTTAGAAGATTAAGACTAAATGAGAATATTAGAAGTCTAGTGAAAGAAAATACTTTAAATTTAGATGATTTAATCTACCCCCTTTTTGTTGTAAATGGTACTAATATTAAAAATGAAATCGCATCTATGCCAGGTGTGTTTCAAATGAGCTTAGATGAAATTTTAAAAGAATGCGAAGAACTAATTAGTCTTGGCATTAAAGCTATTATTTTATTTGGTGTGGTAGAAAGTTCTAAAAAAGATAGCTGTGGAAGTGATGCATTGAGCGATGATGGTTTGATTGCTACAAGTCTAAGAGCTATTAAGGCAAAATTTCCTAATTTAGTAGTGATTACCGATCTTTGTTTTTGTGAGTATACTGATCATGGTCATTGTGGTATTATTGATCCAAAAAGCAAAAGCGTGGATAATGATTTAACTTTAGAAATTTCAGCCAAACAAGCTCTAATTCATGCCAAAAACGGCGCTGATATGATAGCACCAAGCGGTATGATGGATGGCATTATTGAAACTTTAAGAAAAACTTTAGATGAAAATGGTTTTGAGAATTTACCTATTATGGCTTATTCTACTAAATTTGCCTCAGCTTATTATGGACCTTTTAGAGATGTGGCTGATTCTGCGCCAAGCTATGGGGATAGAAAAACCTATCAAATGGATTTTGCTAATGGTAAAGAAGCCTTATGCGAGAGCTTAGAAGATGAAAAACAAGGTGCTGATATTTTGATGGTTAAACCAGCACTTGCGTATTTAGATGTAGTTAAAGATATAGCAAATCATTCCAAACTTCCACTTTGTGTGTATAATGTAAGTGGTGAATATGCTTTATTAAAAGCAGGTCAAAAAGCAGGCGTGATTGATTATGAAAAAATAGTACTTGAAACTATGCTTGCATTTAAAAGAGCAGGAGCTAAGCTTATCATAACTTATCATGCAAAAGAAATTGCAAAATTATTAAACAAGGAGTAAGATTGGATAGTCTAAGTAAAAAAAGTTCTCAAGATATCATTAATGAATTATCAAATTATTTGGGTATAGAAAAACACAATCAAACCATATTTCATCTAACTCATATAAACGAAAAAGAAAAAAAATTAAGCTTAAAAAATGGCCATGAATTAGCACCTGAACCATGGTTTATAGTAGATGAAAATGATGATGTTAAGACTATGTTTTCTGTAAAAACCTTAATCGAGTTTTTGCAAAATGCCAAGGAAATGCAAAAAGATAATTTTGAGCTTAAATTAGAAAAGGCTATTTATCAACAAATTCCTATTGACTTTAATGATGTTTGGACAGTTGCTATGGATGAGATTAAACATCAAGTTGCCAAAGGCGTAAAAGAAGTAAATATTGATTTAGATCAACTAATTAGCAATATTCATACTAAACATCCTAATTTGTTTATTAACATGAAAGAAATGATGCAAAAGGTAAAGCCAAATGAAAGATTATAAAAGCTTTGTTAAATACTCTAAAGCAGGCCCAAGATATACATCTTATCCTACTGCAGTGGAATTTAACACTCAGTTTAAATATGAAGATTATATACAAATTTTAAAAGATCAAAAAGCACAATTGTCTTTGTATTTTCATTTGCCTTTTTGTAGAAGCGCTTGCTATTTTTGTGGTTGTAATGTAATATATACTGCTAAAGAAGAAAGCAAAGAAAGATATTTAAATTATCTTTTTAAAGAACTTGATCTTTTAGCAAATATCATCAATACCCAAAGAGAAGTAGCTCAAATGCATTTTGGTGGTGGTACACCTACATTCTTTTGCGCCAAACAATTACAAAATTTGATTTTAAAAATTAAAAGCATTTTTCCAAATTTTACCCAAGATAGTGAAGTAAGCTGTGAGATTGATCCTAGATTTTTAAATGAAGAACAAGCTGATGTTTTGATTCAAAATGGTTTTAACCGTATTAGTTTTGGCGTGCAAGATTTTGATGAAAAAGTTCAAAAGGAAATTCATAGAATTCAACCTTTTGAATTAACCAAAAATGCAGTAGATATGGTAAGAAAAAAGGGAATTAACTCAGTAAATATGGACTTAATCTATGGTCTTCCTTATCAAAGCCTAGAAAGTTTTAAGCAAACTTTAGAAAAAGCATTACTAATCAATCCTGATCGTTTTGCTATTTTTAACTATGCACATGTGCCTTGGCTTAAAAAAAATATGAGAAAATTTGATGAAAGCACATTACCAAGCCCTGATGTAAAACTTCAGATTTTAGAATACTGTGAAAAATTTTTAACTCAAAATGGTTATAAAATGATAGGAATGGATCATTTTGCAAAACCACAAGATGAACTTTTTAAAGCTTTAGAAAATGGTAGCTTGCATAGAAATTTCCAAGGCTATACTACAAAAGGTGGAACTGATTTAATTGGCATTGGCTTAACAAGTATAGGCGAAGGACAAAGACATTATATGCAAAATTTCAAAGACATGCCAAGTTATGAAAAAGCTATTGATGAAGGTAGATTACCTTGTGAAAAAGGTATTATGCTTGATGATGATGATGAATTAAGAAAAGCTGTTATTATGGAACTTATGAGTAATTTTGCACTTAATATAAAAAATATAGAAAATAAATTTAAGATTGATTTTTTTGAATATTTTAAACAAGATTTAAAAGAACTTGAAGAACTTGGCGAATTTGTCACTATAGATAAAAACCATATCAAGGTTAATGAAACAGGAGTACTTTTAATACGTAATATTGCTATGTGTTTTGATAAATATTTAAAACGCATTAGCGAAGACAAAAAAGTATTTTCTAAAACGGTTTAATATGCTAAATGTTAATGAAATTTCTAATGCTTGCGTAAAATGTGGCAAATGCATACCAGTTTGTACTATACACGAGATAAACCGCGATGAGAGCACTTCTCCTCGTGGTTTTTTGGATTTAATTAGTGCTTATAAAAATCAAGAACTAGAACTTGATAAAAATCTTAAAAAAACTTTCGAATCATGTTTTTTATGCACAAATTGCGTTGAAGTTTGTCCAAGTCATTTAAGAGTAGATAGTGCTATTGAAAAAGCACGCTTTGATATAGCTCAAAAATTTGGCATAGCATGGTATAAAAAGCTTGCTTTCTTTTTTTTAAGACACAGAAAGATTTTGGATATCTTAGCAAGATTAGGCTATGTTTTTCAAAGTTGTGCTTTTAGCTTGCAACATAAAAATTTAGGAATGAAAGCTAAATTTAGCCTACCTTTAATCAAAAAAGACCGCTTATTGCCTTCTTTAGCTAAGAAAAGTTTTTTAGCCTCTAATCCTGATTTTATAAACAATCAAGGCGAAAAAACTATAGGACTTTTTATAGGTTGTTTATCTAATTATTCCTACACTAATACAGGTTTTGCCTTGCTTGAAATTTGTAAACATCTTAAAATCAATGTGGATTTATTAAAAGATCAATCTTGTTGTGGTGCTCCTCATTATTTTACCGGAGATTTTAACAGCGTAGAAAAATTAGCTAAAAAAAATATCATTTATTTTGAGGAAAAATTAAAAACACTAGATTATATCATTATCCCAGAAGCGACCTGCTCTGCGATGATTAATATAGATTATGAACATTTTTTCCATATGCAAAATGATGAAGAATGGGCAATAAGAGCTAAAAATATTTCCAGTAAAATATTACTTGCAACAAAATATTTTTATGAATACACTAATTTAGAAGAACTTTTAAAAACAAAGAAAAAAATAAATACAAAAATCGCATATCATGATCCTTGCCATGCAAGAAAAATGCAAGGGGTTTTTAAAGAACCAAGAGCTTTACTAAAGCAAATTTATGCTTTTAAAGAACTTATCAAGTCAAACGAGTGCTGTGGTTTTGGTGGAGTTAGCATACAAACTGATCATTATGAAAAAGCTTTGCAAGTTGGCATAAAAAAAGCTCAAAACATACAAAAAAGTAATGTAGAAATCATTAGCGCAGAGTGCTCAGCTTGTAGAATGCAAATTTCAAATGCATTAGAGCATGAAAAAATTTCCACAAGATTTTTACACCCATTAGAACTTATAGCTAAAACACTTCAAGATTAAAACTAATCTTGATGTTTAATATCTTCAATGTTTGATCTATTTTTTTCTATTAAAATTCTATTTTGTTCTATGTTTTCACTATTTTTCTTGCATTCATTTTTTAAAATCTCTATATTTTTATGCAAAATCTTTATTTTTCTTTCATAACGATTAATCAGTAAAAACACTATAAATAAAAATAAAATTAAAATAGCCCAATTTAAAAATGCCATATTTATCCTTTCTTTAGATATATTAGTACTTTTTATCTTAAATTACAATTCTTTTTAAATTTGGAGAAAGTTTTACTAAAATTTCATAATTAATAGTATTAAAAAAGTTAGCCATAACATTTGCATCATTCATAACACAAATTACCTCACTATCATTCTCGCAAGAAAAGCTATCCATAGACATTTTTCCAAGTATTTTTTTACCATTAGGAAGAAAAAAATCTTTTTTACCATCATAACGCAAAAGCCCATCAGCATAACCTAAATCATAAGTTGCTATTTCTATATCTTCTTTTGCACTATACATTCCACCATAACCAACACTTTGACCTTTTTTTAACACTCTTTGGCTTAATTTTTCAGCCCATAAACTCAAAACCTTACGCAAGTCTTTATTAAAATGTGCATAACCAAATTGTACAAGCCCTACTCTACAATACTCATCATCTTCTAAAATATTTGCTCTAAATAAAGCTTCAGAATTATGAGAATGAAATACTAAGTTCTTAGCCTCTTCTTGTAATAAATTATAAATTAACTTTTTAGCGTATTGAAATTTTTGTTTTTGCACAAAATAACTTGCATCTACTTCATCACTTCCTGCAAAATGCATCATCACTCCATGAAGTATCAAATTATTACTTTTTAACCCTTGCATCACTTCTTGAATTTCTTCAGGTAAAATTCCATTTCTATGCATATTTGTATCTATGACTAAATGAATTTTTGTATTTTTTTTAAGCTTTTTTATGTCATTTTTTGCATTTAATGCATAAATAAATTTTTCACTTTCATTTCCATGTGGATGATGAGATAAAATTAAGATATTATCAAAAATATTTTCAAGCTCTTTTGCTTCGTCTTCATTTTTTACGGCTATAAAATTTATACCTTTTGCTCTAGCTATAGGAGCTAAAAGTTTAGCTCCATGACCATAAGCATTATCTTTAAAAACACAAATTACTTTTTCATAACCTCCAGCCTTAGAGGCTATTAGGTCAAGATTATACTCATAAGCTAAGCGATCGATTTTTATATAAGCCATTATTGTTCAGCTAAAATTTGCATTTTATCTTCAACTAGCTTAACATAAAGAACTTTTTCTCCTTTGAATTTATAATTAGTACTACGATAATCTTCATAAAATCCTATTCTAAAAATCTTCTCATTTTTTTCATTTGGATAAGGACTTATGCTAAGATCTGAAAATTTAATAGTTTTTTCTTCTTTTTTAGCAAAAATTCTTTGTTTGTTTTTTGCAAACTGCTCATATGAAAATTTATTTTTATGCTTGAATATTTTTTGATCATAAAAAGATAAGTATTTGTCAATGTCACTTTTTTGCCAACTGTCTTTCCAAGCAAATAAATTTGCTAACAAAATAGCAACTTCTTCATGGTTTGTTCTTACTTTATTTTTTTCCTCTGTCATTGCATATGATTTTCTATCAGCGACTAATTTATTAAAATCTTCTAGTAAATCATTTTGTACAGCAATACAACCTCTAGTTTTATAAGTATCTAAACGCGTTCCATCTAAAGGATATCCATGAATCCAAATTCCACCACCTGTTTTACCTAAAGTTTTATCTAAAACGTTTGGATAAGTTGTCGCAAAAGCAAATGGTCCATAATATGGGTCACCAGGATAAAATTTCTTTCCAAGCTCATAAAAACCTATAGGAGTTTTTAAATCCCCTTCTATTTCTTTATCTCCAGCCAAACCAGTTAAAACATCTTTTTGAATAAATTTCTTTTCTACTTTTCCATCATTATAATGATAAACTCTAATGATTTTGTCGCTTTTATTAGTCAATACAATAGCTACATTTTCTTCGTAGTAACCAAGGCTAACATTTTTATCTTTTATCTCATCAAGCCAAAAATCTTTCTTGCTTAATTCTTGCTCTAACACCTTTTCAACTGCATCAATACCTTGATTTAAATAAATTTTTGCAAGATCACTTGCATTTACAAATACAACCAGACTAAATAATACTAATATAGTTTTAAACAATTTATACCTTTCTATTAAAATTTAAAACAACAAAGAGATAATTATAATATTTTTACAATAAATATATTTTTAATTTTTTCCGTGTATAATGTTTATGATTGACTAAAAAATATAAAGGAATGATAATGAAAAAATTACTTAGTTTAGCTATATTAAGCACCTTTGCTATTGCAAATGAAATCACTATAAATGATCCTTATGTTAGACAAACTCCGCCAAATTCTAAAACAACAGCAATTTTTTTGGAACTTAAAAACAACTCTGATAAAGATATAAAACTAATAAAAGCTCAAAGCTCATTAAGTGATACAACTGAAATTCACGATCATATCATGGAAAATGGTAAAAAAATGATGGTGCAAATCCCTCAAATTACCATAAAAGCCAATTCAAGCGCTGAACTTAAGCCAGGTGGCATGCATATTATGATACTAAATCTTAAAGAAAATATCACACCTCAAACCAAAGCTAATTTAACACTTTATTTTGATGATAATAGCACAATTGAACTAAAAGATATTAAGTCAAGAAGTATTAAAAAATAATGAAAAATCTACTTATCTTTGCCCTAGCTATAATCTTTGCTATATGCGGGGCTTATTTTTATACTAATTCAACAAATTCTGGAAAAAAAAGAGAGTTAATCACCACTCTAACGCCTTTAGCATGCGATCTAAATATCCAAGAGTGTGAGTATAATTTTAAAGATAAAAAAATCTTGATAAATTTAAATCCAAAGCCTATAACTACACTAAATGAACTTGATTTAAATATCACTAATTTAGGTGAGTTTAAAAAACTAAACGCTAGAGTTTATGGGCTTAATATGTATATGGGAGATATTGTTCCACAATTTAAAAAAATCAACAACACTTATCATGCTAAATTAGTTTTAAGTTCTTGTACACTAGATGTGATGCGTTTTAGAATAGAACTTTTTGATGATGAAACTCCACTAGATTTTTATTTTGACTTTGATGTAAAAAGGTAAAGTATGAAAAAAATAAATATTTTTTTATTAATTGTGGTAATTTTTGGGGTGTTTTTTATATCAGTGCAATATTTTGAAAATAACAAATACAATTTTCACTTAAATTCTGAAAAAGGCATGCTTAGTTTAAAAGATTTTATCGGTAAAAAATTGATTGTATATTTTGGTTATACATATTGTCCTGATGTTTGCCCTAGTGAACTTGCCTTAATTGCCAATGTTTTAGAAAAAATGCCAAATAAAGAAAAAGCTCATGTGGTGTTTATCTCACTAGATCCAGCAAGAGATAGCAATCTAACTCAAACTAGTCAATGGGTAAAATATTTTTATCCAAATTCTACCGCTTTAGTTGCTAAAGATGAAAAAGAATTAGAAAAAGTTACTAAAAATTATGGTGTGGTATATGAAAAAATCAATCTTAAAGATTCTGCTATGGGATATTCTATAGCGCATAGTGGTGAATTTTATCTGATCGATGAGAATGGAAAATTTATTAAAACCATAAAAGATATTAGTTATGAAAGCTTTTTTAACGAAATTCAAAAATTCTTAAACGAATAAACTTTTACAATTTATTCGTTTCTTAAAGTATCTAAAATATCTACTTGAGTTGCTTTTTTGGCAGGATAATAAGAAGATAAACTTACAATCACAATAGCTCCAAAAAGTGTAATACAAAAATCAACTAAAGAAAGTTCTAAAGGCAATTTACTCATACCATAAACATCACTTGGCAAAGAAATAATATCAAAATTTCCAAGCACCCATAAAGCTATAGCTGCAAGAATCACACCTGCTATAATACCACTTCCACCTATTAAAAACCCTAAAGAAAAAAAGGTTTTTTTAATCTCTAGCTTACTAGCACCTAAGGAAAGCAATAAAGCTATTTCGCTGCGTCTATTCATCACTATCATCAATAAAGAGCTTACTATATTTAAACTTGCAACTAAAATAATCAACATTAATACTATAAACAAAGCCCTTTTTTCTAAAGCAAGAGCTGCAAAGAAATTCCCATTTTGTTCCCACCAACCGATGCTAGCATATCTTGCACCCAAAAAAGCACCAATTTGTTTAATATCTTCAAAGGGTTTATTTGAATACACATGCACTCCATCATAACTTCCTTGGGGATATGATAAAATTTTAGCTAAGGCTTTAGCATCTGTATACATATAAGCTTTATCATAGGCTAATAACCCTGAAGAAAAATCAGCCTTAACATCAAATCTTTTAACCTGCGGGATAAGCGAAAGACCACTAGCATTAAGATTGGAAAAAATTAGAGTTATTTTTTCATTATAATCTAGTCCAAATTCTTCTTTTAAACCCTTACCAATTAAAATATCAAAATTATCTAATTTTTTATCTTCTAAAGCTTGAGCTACTACCTCATTGATCTTTTTTTCATCTTCAAAATTAACCCCAAAAAGCATACCGCCTTCTAATTTTAAATCATTTCTTGCTATAACTTGAGTAGCAATATAAGGACTAAATAATAAATTTGGAAATTTGATTCTTAATTCTTGTAATAATTTATCATCCACACTTGCTCCAAAACGTGACAATATAGTGATAGGATAATTCATAGTAAAAAGTTTTCTCTCAAATTCCTTATCAAAACCATTCATAATAGCCATTGCAACTAAAAGCACGCAAAGCCCTATACTCACACCTAAAAAGGCTAAAATTTTTGAAAGCATGATAAAGGGTTGATCTTTATCAAAACGCAAATATTTAAATAATAAATAACAAGGGATACTTTTTTGCATTTTATACTCTTAATATTTTTTTAAGTATTTTAACTTGATTTTTATAAAAGCTAGCTTTGTATTTATTTAAGATAATATACAAAGGCACTATTATCATGAAATTCAACTATAAATCTTAAAGGTAAAATTCTTACATAAGTTTCACTTTGCGCACTTGCTTGTTCACTTTTTACAAAATCTTTTACATCTATTTTTGCATTAAAAAAGCAATCAATTAAATCATTTTTGTGAGCATTTAAAAAATTAAATTTATCTAATTTTGTCATTTTCTCTTCATCTACCATGCCAAAATCATTGCGCACTAAAGACTTCAAGTCACTTGATGTATAAACTAACTCACAAGCATATTCTAAATTCTTTTTTTTGCTTTGAGTCATAGCCATAGAAATAGTTTCATTTTGATGAAAAAGGATTAAATTTTTATTAGAGAGTTCTGCCCAAAATATAAACTCATCTTGGGCAGTAGCATTAAAAATTATAAGGATTAATAAGCAAACAATTCTTTCCACTTGTCAGCATCGATTTTAAGTTCTACATTTACTCTATAAAGACCATCTTTAAAGTCTTGATCAACTACACTTGCATTTTTAATCAAACCATTTACTTGTGCTGTAATAGTTGAACTTTTAAGCATTGCATCTTTTACTGTATCTTTACCATTAACTCTTACACCATATAACTTACTAGCTAATTGTCTATAAGCATCAGTGATTGCTGCTCTTTTAGCTAAAGCCAAAGCTTGACCAACAGAAACTGTATTTAAAGGAGCAATACCCTCACCCACTGCTGTAAAAGTTAAATCATTGTCTGTGCTTGTATCATTTGCAAGCATTTTTTCTTCTCTAATGATATTACGCACATCATCTTTGTCTACTTTTTGAACTACAACATCAGAACTTGCAGCTTGAGTAGCTTGAGCTTGAGCAGGTTTCGTACCTCTTTGATCTAGTGCACACGCACTAAAACCTAAAGCCAAACAAAACATAAAAATAACTTTTTTCATTTTTACACCTTCAATTTATTTGATATTATTTAAGATAGCAAAAAGCATTCCAGAATTTTACTATTCTAAATTTAAATCCATATTAGTTTCAGCATCTAATTCCTCATCTTCTTCTTTAGGACATTTAGCAATGCTTACCACTTCATCATTTTCCACATTAACAACAATTACACCACTTGTGTTTCTACCTGCTTTTCTAATACTTTGCATATCAACGCGTATCATCTTACCACTGCTTGTTAATGCCATTAAATCCATACTTTCATCGACTATGACTATTCCGATTAAATCTTTTGTTTTAGCAGTAAGTTTCATGCATATTACACCCTTACCACCTCTACTTTGAAGTCTATATTCACCTGCATCAGTACGCTTACCTATACCTTTTGCGCTTACGCTTAAGATTTCTTGAGCGTCATTTTCTATAACAACAGCACCCACAACTTCATCATCTTTTTCTTTAAATTTAATCGCAGTCACCCCTCTACTTACGCGGCCAATCTCTCTAACTTTAGCAAGTGGGAATTTAATACACATACCTTTTTTAGTAACTGCAAAAAGCATTTTACCACTAACAATTTCAAGCTCTTCGCTATTTTCATTTGTTTCAATTTCCAGATTATCTTCTGCTTCTAAGTTTTCGTCTGTATTTATATTTACAATTTCATTTTCATCCCTTGCTACGATAATTGCAGTAACAAGTTCATCATTTTCATCTAGATTAATCGCTTTTACACCCACGCTTCTAATGTTTTGATATTCACTTAAATTTGTGCGTTTTACGATACCATTTTTAGTAAAGAAACACAATGATTTGCTCTCATCAAAATCAGTGGTTGGAATAATTGCCATGATTTTTTCATCTGCTTGTAGATTAATGAGATTAACCACAGCTTTGCCTTTAGCAGTTCTACTTCCTTCAGGAATTTTATAAACCTTAAGCCAATAAAGCTGTCCACGATCAGTAACAAACATCAAGGTATCATGTGTATTTGCCGTAAAGAAACTTTCTATAAAATCATCATCATAAGTTGTAACTGCGACCTTACCTTTACCACCGCGTTTTTGTTTTTCATATTGCTTACTTGGAACACGCTTAATATAGCCACGATGAGTGATAGTAACTACCATATTTTCATTTGGTATTAAATCTTCTATATCAATATCATCATAGTCATCTTCAATTTGAGTAATTCTTGGTACATCAAATTTTGTTCTGATTTCTTTCAACTCATCTTTGATTAAATTTTCAAGCAAAATTTCGCTTTTTAAAATTTGATCAAGCCTCTCTATTTCTGCTAATAATTCTCTTAATTCATTATCGATTTTTTCTCTTTCAAGTCCTGTTAAACGACCTAATTTCATATCTAAAATCGCATTAGATTGAAGCTCGCTTAAGCCAAATTTTTGCATTAATAAATTTTTAGCCGTTGGATTATCAGGAGAGTTTTTAATCAAAGCTATCACTTCATCAATATTATCTAGTGCAATTTTTAAACCTTCTAAAATATGCGCTCTAGCTCTAGCTTTTTGCAGCTCATAAATAGTTCTTCTAATAATTACAGTTTTTCTATGATTTAAGAATAAATTTAAAAGTTCAATTAAAGAAAAAACTTTTGGTTCTTTATTATGTATAGCAAGCATAATCACACCAAAAGTGCTTTCCATAGTGGTAGATTTAAAAAGATTATTTAACACAATCTCGCTCATAGCATCGCGTTTTAACTCAATTACTACGCGAATTCCTTCTCTATCACTCTCATCTCTAACTTCAGCAATGCCTTCGATTTGTTTTTCTTTAGCAAGTTCAGCAATTTGCTCTATCAATCTTGCTTTATTGGTTTGATAAGGAAGTTCATCTATTACAATAATATCTTTATTAGCTCTTTTTTCAATATGGGTTTTTGCTCTTACTTTTACCCTACCACGACCTGTGCGGTAAGCTTCTATAATACCCTTTTTACCAAAGATAATACCACCGGTTGGAAAATCAGGGCCTTTGATAAATTGCATTATTTCTTCTAAGCTTGCATTTTTATTATCAATTAAATAAAGCAAACCATCAATAAGCTCATTTAAGCTATGCGGAGGAATATTAGTAGCCATACCTACTGCAATACCACTTGAACCATTAAGTAATAAATTTGGCACCCTAGCAGGTAAAACATCAGGCTCACTCATAGAATCATCATAATTTGGTATAAAATCAACTGTATCTTTTTCTATATCACGCAAAAGTTCTTCAGCTAAAATCGTCATCCTAGCTTCAGTATAACGCATCGCAGCAGCACCATCACCGTCAATAGAACCAAAGTTTCCTTGCCCATCTACGCTTGGATAACGCATAGAAAAATCTTGTGCCATTCTCACTAAAGCATCATATACAGCTGTATCACCATGTGGATGGTATTTACCGATAACATCACCCACTATACGCGCTGATTTTTTATACGCACTACGACTTCCAACACCTAAATCATTCATAGCATATAAAATTCTTCTATGAACAGGTTTAAGCCCATCTCTAGCATCAGGTAAAGCACGGCCTATAATAACACTCATAGAATAATCTAAATAACTACTCTTTATAGAACTTTCTATATCTATATTTTCAATATCTGAATCTTTAGTAAAAATATTTTCCATAAAAATCCTTAAAATTAATCTTTATATTTTAGCAGATTATTCTTTTGCATTAGCTAAAACTAAAGCAAAAAGTACTTCGATATTATTTTTTTCTAAAAGCTCTCTTGCTTCAAGCAAACTTAATCCCGTAGTTACAACATCATCTACTAAAATCACAGGATAATTTGGACGCTTTAAAAGCTTATAAGATCTTTTATTATCTTTACGAAATTGCAAACTTTTTCCACTATATTTAAATTCTGAATTAGCTTGCAAAGCATGATACATAGGTTTTATAAATTGAGTTTTTAAATGTTTGGTTAAAATAGCAGTATGAGAGTAGTTTTTATATGTTTTATCATCCAAGGCTATGGCATTAATTTTACAAGAGGGTTGAAAAAAATCTTTAAATTTAGCAAAACTTAATTTTGCAAGCGCATTTAAAACAAAATATCCTTGAAATTTGTGTTTAAAATAAATTAGATGTTTAATTCGTTCATATTGATAAAAATAATAAACCTTAAAACCTTTATCAAGTTCTCTTATACCTAAAGAATATTCTAAAAGCTCTTCCTTGCAAGCTGGACAAAAGCTCGCAAAGGAAAATCCATGGCAACTAAAACACCTCACAAAGAGCTGATAATATCTGCAGATTTATTAGCTACTTGCTTTATAAGAAGCTGAGTGAAGAAAGGCAGATCTTTAATATTATAAAAACCTTTAACTTCTTGTTTAGTTTTAATGTTAATAGTTTTATTAGTGTTAATATCTTTTAATATTAACTGACTAGCAATAATTGAAAATAAAGAATTAGAATCAAATTTAGAATAAAAATCATTAAAACTTAAATCTACTCTTAAAACATAAGGAGAATCTTGTGTATTTTCAACCACTACTATACCTCTATTTTCTAATTCTTCTTTTAAAAACACATAAAAATAGTAGTTAAAATTTTCATTAATATAATAATTATTTGCATTAGAAGAAGAATATTTCAAATTCTCATTTAAATCATACACTCTATGAATATAAACTTTTTTCAAAGAAGCACTTTTATCAATTGTTCTTTTATTTGTACAATACTTAAGTCCTACATCACTAATATACACAAGACCTTTAATTTTTGCTTCATATGCTTTAGAATCAGAAGGATTATAACACTGTGCTTGGATTCTTATAACTTCATTAACCTTAGCTACACCTTGATTTTTAGGGTTTATAGCACAAGCGCCAAAAAACAAAGCTAAAATACATACGAATATTTTTTTAAACATTATCTTTCCTTAAAAGCAATCATCTTTTTGATTAAGATGATTTTTAATCAGCAAAAATTATACCAAAAACAAATGAATTTTACTAAAAATTACTTTTTTTCACACAAAAATAATTTTGTAAAAAAAAATTATATAAAAATTAATATTTAAAAGAAAATTCATTTAGAATATGTTACAAAACTACAATATTTTAAAGGAGTTGTTAAATGAGTTCAAACACAAAAACACTTATAGTTATTGCTGATTTAGTGTTGTTTATCGCTTTGCTTTATTTCTCCCCTTTTGGCGAAACTAAGGTAAACCAAGGATTATCCCTGTTGATCTTTATCGCTATATTGTGGCTTAGCGAAGCTTTGCATGTTACTATTACAGCTATTTTAGTACCTGTTTTAGCAGCCATCTTAGGATTATTACCTACTGCTAAGGCTTTAACAGGCTTTGCTGATTCTAATATCTTTTTATTTTTTGGTGGTTTTGCTCTAGCAGCAGCCATGCATCATCAAAAACTAGATAAGCTAATTGCGCATAAAATTTTAACCCTGGCAAAAGGACATTTAGGTTTATCAAGTTTATATATTTTTATCACTACTGCATTTTTATCTATGTGGATGAGCAATACTGCAACCGCAGCCATGATGCTTCCGCTTGCTATAGGTATGCTAGCTTCGCTTGATCCACAAAAAGATAGAAATACTTATGTTTTCATTCTTTTAGGTATAGCTTTTAGTGCAAGTATAGGTGGTATAGGCACTATAGTGGGAACTCCGCCAAATGCTATTGTTGCTACTCAATTACACATTAGTTTTGCACAGTGGTTAAAATATGGTATTCCTATTGTTTTAATCTTTTTACCTGCAATGATTTTGATTTTGTATTTTATGTTTAAACCAAGATTTAATCTACAAGTTGATTTACACACTGAAAATATAGAGCTTACAAGACCTAGAATCATCACTTTAATAATCTTTTTAGTAGTTGCACTATCTTGGATTTTTAGTGGCAATATAGGTCCTATCATCACAAGTATTTTTGGACATAAAATAGCAAATCTTGATGCGATTATTGCTTTATTAGCTGCTGTTTTAGTATGTGCATTTAAAGTAATTGATTGGAAAAATATACAAAAAAATACTGATTGGGGCGTGTTAATGCTCTTTGGTGGAGGTATTACTCTAAGTGTAGTGTTAAAGGATTCAGGTGCTAGCAAGGTTATGGCTGATACCATTATTTCATTTATAGAAAATGGACATTTATTTGTTATAGGCTTAATCATAGCATTTTTTATAGTATTTTTAACAGAATTTACCTCAAATACTGCTTCAGCAGCCTTGCTTGTGCCTTTGTTTATCTCTATAGCAGATACTTTAGGTGTTCCTGCTTTAGGACTTGCTTTAATTATTGCTATTGGCGCTTCTTGTGCTTTCATGCTACCAGTTGCTACACCACCAAATGCTATAGTTTTTGGTACTGGCCATATCAAACAACAAGAAATGGTAAGAGTAGGAATTATACTAAATATATTCTGTTCAATTAGCCTTGCAATAATTGCATATTTCTTCTGGTTATAATCTTTTAGTCCTTTTGGACTAAAAGATCTTTACATCTTAAAATATATTTTTTTACATTTTCACTTTTATACAAAGCTTCTCTTATACACACACCTGCTAAATTTAAATCTTTTAAGTGTTTTATAGTTTGAGTATTTATGCCACCTATGGCATAAATGGGTATTTTTGAAACTTCTAACAAATCTTTTAAATTCTTAATACCTTTTGGAGCTAAATCAGCCTTACAAGAACTTTTAAATACATGCCCAAAAAAAGCATGATTTACTTTAAGTTTATAAGCTAAATCCAATTCTTCTTTAGAATGGATGGAAGTACCCAAAAGCTCAAATTTTTTATAGCTTTGTAGGTAATTTTGTAAAACAAATAAAGGAGCATGAAAAAATTGATGATTTAATTTTAAACAAACTTCATAATGATAATGCAAAAAGCAAATCTTTTGAGTTTTATTAAAAATTTTTAATACTTCTTTGGCTAATTTAGCGTATTCTAACTCATCTAAATGTTTTTCTCTAAGCACCAAAGCATCAATACTACTTTGACTTAGTTTTTCAATAAAATTTAAAAAATCTCCTTGGGTATTTTGACTATCGCTAATAGCAATGACTTTTTTATCCCACATAAATACTATCGCTCATTATAGCTTGTAAATTTGCATTTTTTAACATAGCTAAAACCTCATCAACACTACGCATATCACTAATTTGAAACTGATCATCACCTTTTTTATCACCTTGATGCTCACCCACTCCAACACTCACACCTGCACTCATTTTAGTAGCTCCAAGTTTAATAACCCCATCTCTAAATCCTGCTCTTTCACGCGTAGAAATCGTAATACTTGCAAAAGGTAAAAACAATCTATAGGCACATAAAACTTGCAAAAGTCTTGTTTCACTTACATCTTTTGGATGAATTTTTTTATTATTGATAATAGGTCTTAGTCTAGGGATAGACAAAGCTATTTCAGCATGAGGGTATTTTTGCTGTAAAAAATACGCATGTAAAGCCGTGGCAAAAGCATCTTTTCTAAAATCATCTATACCAAGTAAAGCTCCAAAAGCAACCCCTCTCATACCCGCTTTTAACGCTCGCTCCTGCGCATGAAAACGATACTCAAATACACTTTTTTCACCTTCAATATGAATTTTAGAATAAGTTTTTTGATTGTAAGTTTCTTGATAAACACTTACATATTCACAACCCTTTTCATGAAGCAGTGCATACTCATCTACATTCATAGGATAAACTTCAATCCCAACGACCTTAAAATACTCTTTTGCTATCTCACAAGCTTTGGCAAGATATTCCACGCTAGCATACTCCCTGCCCTCACCTGTTAAGAGTAAAATTTCTTCCAAACCACTTTTTTTAATCTCTTGCATTTCTTTGTGAATTTCAGCCTCATTTAGCTTAGCTCTTTTAATGTTATTTCCTTTTTGAAACCCACAATAAGTGCATTTGCTATTGCAAAAATTAGAAAGATATAAAGGTGTAAAAAGCAAAATGGAATTTCCAAAATATTTTTGAGTAATCTTGCTTGATTTTTGCGCTAAATCTTCTATAAAATCTTCTGCTGTGCTTGAAAGCAAGGCTTTTAAATCTTCTAAGTTAAGATAATCTTTAGCTAAAGCTTGTTTTACATCAAAAGCGCTAAATTTACTTTCATCAAAATTTTCAACTTCTTTTAAAACCTTAGTTAAAATTTCACTTTCAATACTTTGCATATGAGGATATTTTTGCATTTTAATCTCTTAAAAAACCACTCAAAGGCGAGCTTGCACTTGGCGTGCTTTCATTTGCTATGCCTGCTAAATACGCATTACATCCTGCTTCTATAGCCAAAGCAAAAGCCTTTGCCATTTTTGCTACATCTTTAGCTTGAGCTATGGCTGTATTTGCCATCACTGCACTTACTCCCATTTGCATGGCTTCACAAGCTTGTGCGGGATTTCCTATGCCTGCATCAACTATAATAGGCAAACTAATTTCATTAAGTAAAATTTGTATAAATTCTTTAGTTTTTAAGCCTTTATTGCTTCCTATGGGAGCTCCAAGAGGCATTATAGCAGCAGCTCCTGCATTAGCCATAGTACGTGCTGCATATAAATCAGGATACATATAAACTAAAGGTGTAAAACCCTCATTTGCTAAAAGTTCTACTGCTTTTATACTTTCATAATTATCCGGTAATAAATATTTACTATCGCTAATTACTTCAACCTTAATCATATCTCCACAACCAAGCTCTCTTGCAAGTCTTGCTATACGCAATGCCTCATTGGCATTTCTTGCACCTGAAGTATTTGGTAAAAGCTTAATATGCTTTGGGATAAAATCAAGTATATTTTCTATGCCTTTATCATTTACCCTACGCAAAGCTAAGGTGATAATCTCAACTTTTGCTTCTTCAATAGCTGATCTTATAAGCTCAAAAGAAAATTTCCCAGAACCTAAAATAAACCTAGAATTAAACTCATATTTTCCTATTTTTAATTTTTCCATTACTCGCTCACTAAAAGTTCTAAAACTAAATTTGCTTGATGTCCTGCACAAATATTTACACGCGGTGCCATAAGTCCATTGCCTACTTTTGCCTCGTTTTTTAAATCACCACAAACATAAAAGTTTTTTGCGATTTTTCTTGTTTGTATGCTATTACTATCTCCATATCCTGCTAAGCCAGAAGCACAAATTAATGTTTTCTGAGGATAGTGTTGGTGAAAATTTTGCGCTAAAAGAGCTTTATATTTTGCACTATCAAAGGCTTCACAAACTAAATCATCATTTGTAAAAAGTTCGGCTATATTTTCTTTTTCTATTTTTAAAACTTGTGCAAATACTTCTATAAAAGGATTAATTTTAGCGATTTGATCTTTTAAAGCTTCAGCCTTAAATTTACCCAAATCTTCCACCATATAAGCTTGGCGGTTAAGATTGCTTGGCTCCACCACATCAAAATCAATCAAATGAAGCCTACCAACCCCACTTCTTGCTAAATTTATAGCTATATGCGATCCAAGCCCACCAAGCCCACACACTGCTACACTTGCCTTTTTGAGTTTATCATGAAGCTTTGGAGTATGTCTTGCTCTCATCATAGCATCAAGAGCTTCATATGGTGGTAAAGTATTTTTTTCTATACAAAAAAGTTCATCATTTTCTTTTAGCTCCAAACTTTCTTTTGTCGCAAAACCATTGATTATCCATACATCATTTTCATTTTTACTCACACTTTGAAAAAATTCCAAAGTGTTTTTAAAATGCGTGTCTATCATACTACCATTAAATTTAATTCTCATCAACCACCACCTACAAAAGTAACAATCTCTACTTTATCATTTTCTTTTAAAATTAGATTTTCAAATTTATCCCTTGGGATAATTTCTCCGTTTAATTCTAAGGCGATAAATTCTATTTTTAATTGCTTTTCTTTAACATAATCCATAAATCTAAGCTCTTTTAACTCAAGCTTTTGTCCATTGATAATCACGTTTTTTCCTAGTTAAAATTCTCTAATAAATCTTTAAAAACTAAATACAATTTTTCAAGTTCTTCTATACTCACTCTCTCATCAATGGCATGAATTCTATCATTACACACGCCAAATTCTACTACCTTCACACCAAACTCAGCAAAATATCTTGCATCACTTGTGCCACCTTTGGTGTTAAGTTCTGGTACTATTTGGGTGATTTTTTGTACGCTCTCATTTAGTTTTTGTACGATTTTAGAGTCACTTTGTGTTAAAAAAGGCTTTGAGCTTTGATTTATGCTTAATTCATAATCAAGTCCTTCACAAGTCTTTTCTACATAAGCTTTTACATCTTCTAAGCTAGTTTGTGGAGAATTTCTTACATTAAACATCAATTTTAAATCATTTGGAGTTACATTGCACACTTCCATACCACCACGTATATCAGTAATAACAATTTTAGATGGTGCAAATATCTCATCACCTGGATCAAGATCAAATCCTGCTAAAAATTTCAAAGCAGAAGCAAAATTATGCACAGGATTAATGCATTTTTGCGGGTATGCTACATGACCTTGCTTGCCTTTGATAAGTAATTTTGCATTGATAGAACCACGACGCCCTATTTTAATACTATCTCCAAATTTTTTATCACAAGTTGGCTCAGCAACCACAGCAAAATCAGGTAGCATATCTTTTTCTTGCATAAATTTAAGCACTTCAAGCGTGCCAAATTTAGCCTCGCCTTCTTCATCACTTGTTAAAATCAGCGAAATTCTTCCTTTGAAATTTTCCACTTCCTTAACCGCACACATAAAAGCAGCCACACCACTTTTCATATCTTGCGCGCCTCTTACATAAATAAACCCATCTTTTTCTAAAGGCTCAAAAGGATCACTACTCCAACCCTCTCCCGCAGGCACTACATCCACATGCCCACCAAAAGCCAAATGTTCCCCATCATCGCTAAATTTTTTAGTCAGCAAAAGATTTTTCACACCTTCTTTTTCTATAAAAAAAGCTTCAAAATCACTTAACTCCACTGCGATATAATTTAATGCTCCATCATCATCTGGAGTGATGGATTTAAATTTACTTAATTCTTTAAAAATTTCAACTACTTGCATGTTTTATCCTATAAAAGCTTTATACAGCATAGAAAGAGCAAAATACTCTAAAATAAATGCTGAAAAAAGATTGATATAAAATATATGTTTATTTCTTACAAGGGCTTTAAATTTAGACACAAAAAACGATAGAGTAAAAATCCAAAATACAATAAAACCCACCAAACCAAAAAGCAAAGCAAAAGAGTTTTTACTCTGCATACTAAGCCCTGCTACACTCACCCAAAAGCCTATAACATAAGGATTTGTAACATTTAAGAAAAATCCTTTACTAAAACCTTTTAAAAGATGTGTTTTATTTACCTTGTTAAGATCGACTTTTCTTGTTTTTCTTAGCATTAAAAATACCATAAAACTCAAAAAGAAAAAGCCAAAAACTGCTAGTATTTTATAAAAAAATTCATTATTTGCAAAGCTTAAAAGCCCAAGATTAATCAAAATCAAAAAAAGTATATCAGCACTTAAAGCACCAAGTCCAACACAAAAAGCATTTTTAAAAGAAGATAAAGCAGTATTTAAGATCAAAATATTCACAGGCCCAAAAGGCACAGACACACCCATACCTAAAATTATGCCTTGTAAGATTACTTCTAGCATTTTGCTTCCAAGAAATTTTCTATATCGATTTTGATTTTATCAATAGCCGCGCAAACATCTTCTATATAAACTTTTGTGAAATTACTTTCTAAATATTTATCCTCATCAAGATTATTTAATATACTTTGCTTACATACTCTTGCATACTCTCCCACGGGTAAAACCTGCCCACTTGTGCCTATACATACAAATAAATCACAATTTTGTAATTTTTCATATAAAATTTTATAATTTGGCGCCATTTCTTCAAACATCACGATATTGTGCCTTACACTTTTGCTTTGACATTTAGGACAAATTTTATCATCACTACTTTCATAGCCTATGTTAAAAATATTTTCACACTCTAAACACCTAAGTTCAGGTAAAAAACCGTGCAAATGTACCACTTCTTCACAACCTGCTCGCTCTAATAAATCATCTACATTTTGCGTTAAAATACTAATTTGTTTTGGAAATTTTTGTTTTAATAAAGCGATGATTTTATGTGCGTGATTTGGCTTAACACTAGCTAGTTCTTTTCTTCTTTTATTATAAAATTCCAAAACTTTTTTAGTATTTTTTCTAAAGCCAGTTGCTGAGCAAACTTCCATTACATCATGCTCTTCCCAAAGCCCACCATTAGCTCTAAAAGTTTTTATACCACTTGGAGCGGATAAACCTGCTCCACTTAAAATCACCACTTGTTTCATTTAATAAACCTCATTATTGTTTTAAAGGTTTTACTATAATTTTACTTAAAGCTTAACCACCTTAGCGCCAAAACCACCTTGATTAATTGGTGCGTCATTAAAGCTTTTTACACTTTTGTGAGCTTTTAAAAACTCTTTTACCGCAAAAGCTAGTTTTCCTGTGCCTATACCATGATAAACTATCACCTCATCAAAACCTACTATCAAAGCATCAGAGATAAATTTATCTAATCTTTCAAGCGCCTCATCACTTCTTAAGCCGTGTAAATCTAAAGTCATATTTAAAGCACTTGGGCGGGTTACATTAACACTTGATTTTACCTTTTGTGTAGGGGTTTGATTGCTTTTTTTAAGAAGCTTTAAAGGCACACGCAAACTTAAACCATCGCTTTGAATCATCGCATCATTTTTTGAAATAGCTGTGATTTTACCTTTGATTTTTTCATATTTTACAAAATCCCCAACTCTAAGTTCTTCATTTTGCTCCATACTTGGCAAAACAATGCTTTTTTTAAGTTCATTGGCTTTGTTTAAACTTCTTTGTTTTTCTTTGATATCTTTTAGATTTATTGTTTTTTTAGCTTCTTCTATGGCTTTGTGATATTTAAACTCTAAATTAGAAACAAGCTTTTTAAATTCTTGCTCATTTTTTTCTTTTTGATCTTTGAGTGAAAGCAAAATTTCATCTACCTTAGCTTCTTTTTTCTCAAGTTCTTCATTTTTCTTGCGTAAAGAAAGTTCAAGATTGATATTTTTACTTACCATTTCTTCTAAATTTTCTTTATCTTCTCCATAAAGCTTTTTAGCATTTTGCACTAAATTTGCACTTATGCCATATCTTAAAGCCGTTTCAAATGCATAAGATTTACCTATGGTACCTTTTAAAAACTCATATTTTGGGCGTGATAGTTCCTCATCATACAAAGCGGCGATGAGTTCTACTTGTGAATTTTTAGCCAAAAGCATAGCAAGGCGTTTATGATGGGTTGTGATGATGATTTTATTATCTTGTTCTAAAAGCTTAGAAATAAGCTCAGTATATAGACACGCTGCTTCTTCAAAATCTGTCCCAAGCTCTATCTCATCAACCCCTAATAAAACATTTTTCTTACCTAAAAGCTTAGAAAAATGCAACATTCTTCCTGCAAAGGTAGAAATATCGTTTTTTACATTTTGTGGATCTTCTAAAATCGCGTCAAATTCTTTGAAATTGCCTATTTGACTTTTTTGTGCATTAATTCTCATAGGAAGTAAATGCTTTGCAAGTAAAGCTGCACTTAAAATTCCTTTTAAAAGCATAGACTTACCACCTGCATTTACACCTGTGATGATTAAAACTTTTTTATTAAACTCTATATTAACACTTTTTGCATTTTTTAAAGCCGGATGTGCAAAGTTATATAAACTTAAATTATTAGAACTATCAGCTAAAACAAACTCATAATCATGTTTTTTAGCCATCAAAACTCTAGCGCTATAATGATCAAATAAATCAAAAGCATTATTGATAAATTTCAAAAACATCAAATTTTTATAAAAAGTCAAGCTAATTTTTTTAGCATACTCATAAAAAATTTCTTCTTTAGCATCTTTGATTTCATCAATTTGACTTTGAATTTTTTCTACGCTTAAAGGCACCACATAAAATCCGCCACCACTACTTCTACCTATGATTTTTGCTTTTAAGACATGATTAAACCCACCGCGTAAAAGCAAGGTTTCCATACCATTGATAAGATGAATTTGCGTATCAATTAAATAAGCACTAAGATTTTTAGTATAGGTGAGTTTTTTAAACTCAGCCACCAAGCTTTCTTTTTTTATTTTTAGAGCTAAATTTAAATTAACAAGTCTTTCATCAACACTTTCTTTAATCTCACCCTTTTCATCAAAATACTCAAAAAGTTCTAAAATAGCCTGTGGAATTTCTATTTTTAAAAGCCATTCTTTTAAGCTTTCTTCAAATTTTAAGCCCTTTAAGTAACTAAAATACATACAGATTTTAATAAATTCAAAGCTTTGGCTTAAATGTAAAATTCCTTGCTTGCTAAGATGAGTTAAAGCACTATTTAACTCTTCTATCATAGGTGGAGGATTAAAATCAATCAGCGAAAGCTCATTAATCCTTTTATAATGAAGCTTGCTATCACCTTGTAAAAAAATTTCTTTATCTCTTGCAAAAAGTCCTCTAAAGTCTTCTATATAGCCATCTAAATCTAGCTTTTTAAAAAATTGCCCTTGCATTATTTATCTACCTTGCAATCTTTTATATCAAAAACATAGGCTTTAAATTGTTTATTTTTGCCATTTGAAATAAAACTTTGTGTTCCATGCTCGAAGTTAAAATACTCTTTGGTGACATTAATATCTTTACAAATTAGACTTTGTCCTTGTAAAAACGCATTGAGTGTTTCTTTTTTTAAAACCCCACTTCTTGTGGCACTTAACTCAAATTTAATCGCAAAAGCAATCATTAAAATCAACACTAAAATCAAAAGATAATTACTAATCTTACCTATTTTTTTACGCAAAAAAATGAAAAAAAGTAAAATCGCAAAAAAAGCTAAGATATATAAAAAAATCTTAAACATACTTTCCCCTGAGCTTTATGCTAATATCTCCCGCACCAAAGCCTATTACCAAACCATTTTCAATCAACTCATCATCAAGATAAATAGCATTTTCTTCTCTTTTGATTTCTTTTATAAATTTAGCCTTTGGAAAGTATTTTTGCATATTAATCTCTATTTTAGTTTCCCCTGCTGCATACACAGGTAAAATATAAAGCTCATCAACATTTGCTAAAACTTCACTAAAATACTCTATATTTGCACTTAAACGCGTATAACGATGAGGCTCAAAAATAGCTATGATTTTTTCATATCCAGCTAGCCTTGCATACTCATTTGCTGCTTTAAGTGTGGTTTTGATTTCTGTTGGATGATGTCCATAATCATCAATCAAAGCCATGTTTTCATTTGCAAATAAAATATCAAATCTTTTTTTAATCCCTTGATATTTTAAAAGCTTAGTTTTTAGCTCTTCTATATTTATAAATTCACTCGCAGCCAAAATAGCTAAAGCAGCGTCCATCGCTACATGCTCACCCATACCAAAAACACTAAATTCACCTAAATCTTTAAGTGTAAAATAAGTTTTTGGCTTAAAATTTTCTACTTTCATATAAATATTTGTGATATCTTTGTTTGGGTAAAGTTTTTTAGCGTTATTTAAATTTAAACTTGATAAAAACTCATCTTCAGCATTAATCACTTGAATTTTAGACAAATGCAAAAAGTCTTCATAAGCTTTATGCAATCTTGCAAGATCATTTCCATAATGATCTAAATGTTCTGCTTCAACATTAGTCACTATAGCTAAATAAGGATTTGAGTTTAAAAAAGAACTATCACTCTCATCAGCTTCAAAGATGAGATTTTCACTTTCTTTATAAAGCATATTAGTGCCACTTTCTTTTAACACTGCGCCAATAATCACAGAAGCTTCTATCAAGCTTGCTAAAATGCTTGAAGTTGTACTTTTGCCATGAGCTCCCGCAACTGCAAAAACTCTTTTGTCTTTTAAAATCATAGGCAAGGCTTCTTTTCTTGAAAGTGTTGTGATGTTTTGCTTTTTTGCGCTAGTTAATTCTTCATTATCTTCTTTAATAGCAGCTGAATACACCACTAAATCCACATCTTTAACATTGTCTTTATGATGAGGAATTTTTATATTTATGCCTTCTTTTTCTAATTCTTTTGTGATTTTACTGTCTTTGATATCAGAACCACTAATCTTAAAGCCTTGTTCTTTTAAAAATCTCGCCAAAGCCGAAATTCCAATACCACCTATACCTATAAAATGAATTTTTTGCATTCTTGCCTCAAATTTTTTGAAAATTTAAGGCAAAATTTTATCATTTATTTACTAAAAATAAAATATAAAAAGCCCTTAAAGATAAAATCTACTCATTGTTTTTACTTTTGAAAAAACTAAAATAAATTTTATTCTTCGTAATTTTTTATAAGTTTATCAAAGCCCCATAAATTTCTAGCTTCATTTGCTTTATTAACTTCTACCACAAGCATTTCTTCTTGATCGCCAAGTTGCTCTTGCACCTCTCCAAAAGCATTGATAAAAAAGCTATCTCCATAAAATTTCCAATCATTTTCTTGCTTTGGGCTACCTATGCGATTAACCCTTAAAACGCTTGTTGAGTTTAAAAAGGCTCTTGTTTTTAAAAGTTCTAGCCATCTTTGATTACTTTCAAAGGTGCTAGCTGTAGGAATGATGACTAAGTCTATCTTTTTTTTCATAATCATTTGCCAAAAGATATCAAAATGCGCCTCAAAGCCAAAAAGCAAAGCGCATTTTAAACCCTCATGTGTAAAAGTAAAAAGTTTAAGTTTATCAGTTTTTTTATTATTAAAAAATTTTTCTTCATTCCAGTGTGCATAAGGCATTAAAATTTGTTGCTCATACGCTTTTACATTTTGTGGGCTTACTTTTAAGCATAGTTTTTTTAAGCCATCATTTTCTACACTTATGAACGGTGCAATGATGTTTAAATCATATTTTTTAGAAAGTTTTATCAAGCTTGCTTTTTTACTTTGGCTTTGTTCTTTAATCATACTTTTTGGCATGCTCTTAAGCTCACTAAAAAAGCTATTTAAAACATACTCACCTAAAACCACCAAATTCGCACCACTTTCCTTAGCAACTTTTAGATAATAATCAAGCCTTGATTCGCTCAAAGCCAAAGTTGGAAATTGCAAAGCTACAACGCTACTCATCTACTTGCTCGATTTCTAATTTAGCGTTTTCAAGCATAGTTCTTGCTTGCTTGATACTTTTTAAACCTTCTTTATAAATTTCTACGCAAGTTTTAAGGTCTAAATCTTTATCATTAAGTTTTTCCAAAGAAAGCTCAGCTTGTTTGATATAATCTTCAAATTCCATTAATTACTTACCTTGTAATTTGGTGCTTCAGCTGTGATAGTTACATCATGCACATGGCTTTCTTTTAATCCTGCTGCGGTGATTTCTACAAATTCAGCTCTTTCTTGGAAAGCTTTGATATCTACTGCACCTACATAACCCATAGAAGATCTAAGTCCACCTAAAAGTTGATGAACTACACTTTTTATACTTCCTACATAAGGTACCCTACCTTCAATACCTTCAGGCACAAGTTTATCTTGAGCCGTACCTTCTTGGAAATATCTATCAGAACTTCCTTTTTGCATAGCACCTAAGCTTCCCATACCACGATAACTCTTATATTGTCTTCCTTGATAAGTAAATAACTCACCTGGACTCTCATCTGTTCCTGCTAAAAGTGAACCTATCATCACACTACTTGCACCTGCTGCAATAGCTTTTGCAATATCACCTGAGTATTTTATACCCCCATCAGCGATTACTGGCACGCCGTATTTACTTGCTTCTATCGCACATTCATCTATAGCTGAAATTTGAGGCACACCCACACCTGAAACAATGCGTGTAGTACAAATACTTCCAGGCCCTATACCTATCTTAACAGCGTCCGCGCCTGCTTCACATAAATCTTTAACCGCTTTTGCACTAGCAACATTTCCTACTATCACATCTACATTAAACTCAGCCTTAATTGCTTTTAATGTATCAATAATACCTTTAGAATGCCCATGCGCACTATCCATTACTATAACATCAACTTCAGCTTCCACTAAAGCCTTTACGCGATCAAGCTGACCCACACCCACAGCCGCAGCTACTCTTAATCTTCCATAGGCATCTTTATTTGAATTTGGATATTCTTTACGTTTTTTTAAATCTTTTATAGTAATCAAACCTTCTAAACGATTATTTTCATCTACGATTGGAAGTTTTTCTACTTTATTAGTAGAGAAAATCCTTTCTGCATCATCTAAAGTAGAGCCTTTTTTAGCAGTGATTAAAGGCATTTTTGTCATTACATTTTCTACTAAATTATCAAAATTAGTTTCAAATCTCAAATCACGATTAGTTAAAATTCCTATTAGGGTTTTATTTTCATCTACCACAGGAACTCCTGAAATTCTATATTCAGCCATGAGTTCTAGCGCTTCTTTAACGCTTGCTTTAGCCCCTATGTAAATAGGATCCATAATCACGCCACTTTCGCTTTTTTTAACTCTTTTTATCTCTCTAACTTGTGAAGCTATATCCATATTTTTATGGATCACCCCTATACCACCAAGTCTTGCCATCATAATAGCTGCTCTATGCTCAGTAACCGTATCCATAGCAGCTGAAATTAAAGGCATATTTAAGGTAATATTTTTTGTAAGTTTTGTTTTGATATCTACTTCTTTAGGCAAAACCTCAGAATATTGAGGAACTAGTAAAACATCTTCAAAAGTCAAAGCGCGTTTGATGATTTTCATAATTTTTCCTTTATTTATTTTTAATAATTTCTTCTAAGCTTAAAGCACCATCTAGCAAAGTTTGTTCATCGTAAGCTTTACAGATAAGCTGCGCAGAGATATTAAGTCCATTTTCATTTTTTCCTACTGGCACGCTAATGCCACCAAGTCCTGCTAAATTCACTGAAATAGTAAATACATCTTCTAAATACATTTGAATAGGGGTTTTAACATCATTAAAGCCAAAAGCAACACTTGGAGCAACTGGCATAAAAATCAAATCACAATCATTTAAAATTTCTTCATATTTTTGCTTGATAAATCTTCTAGCTTTTTGTGCTTTGATATAGTATGCATCATAATACCCACTACTTAAAACAAAGGTTCCTAGTAAAATTCTTCTTTTTACTTCTTCTCCAAAGCCCTCACTTCTACTATTTACATACATTTGGCTAAGATTGTCACATTTTTCGCTTCTTCTACCATATCTTACACCATCATAACGGCTTAAATTTGCACTTGCTTCAGCCGCTGCTATGATATAATAAGCCGCAACATCAAATGTAGAATCCATTAAGTCTTTATAAACAATCTCATGGCCACTTGCTTTTAACATATCTATGGTTTTTAATAAGGCTTGTTTTACATCATCATTAGTTTGCTCTACATAGTTTTTAATCACAGCTATTTTTAGCTTTTTATTTGCATTTAGTTTTAGCGCAGTTGGTTCAAAAGCTATGTTTGCACTTGTGCTATCTTTTTCATCATAACCTGCAATAGCATCATACAAAATCGCAGCATCTTCAACATTTTGCGTTAAAACTCCTATTTGATCAAGACTTGAAGAATACGCTGCTAAACCATACCTACTAACTCTTCCATAACTTGGCTTAAACCCAACACAACCACAAAAAGCAGCAGGTTGCCTTACTGAACCACCCGTATCTGAGCCCAAACTTGCTAAAGCTATCCCTGCAGCAACCGCAGCAGCACTCCCCCCACTACTTCCACCTGGAACTTTAGTATTATCAAGTGGGTTTAAAGTCTTACCATAAAAAGAAGTTGCACTTGTACTTCCCATAGCAAACTCATCCATATTACATCTTCCAAATGGAGCAAAATTATTTTTACGTAAATTTACAATAGCACTTGCATCATAAGGAGCCACATAGCCTTGTAAAATTTTAGAACTACAAGTTAATTCCCAATCTTTTACGCTAATATTATCTTTTATAGCTACTGGCACACCAGCACCTGAAGTGCTTAAGTCTTTATTTAAAAACTGCTCTACATAAGCACCCAAATGCTTTTGCTGATGTGCTTTTTCATTTAATTCTTTTTTTAGATTTTCTAATTCTTCATTTGAAAATTTCAAAGCTTCTTTTAAAGTTACCATTATTTATCCTTAAATTTTTTAACCAAATAAAACAAAAAAAGCGTGATAAATAAAAAGCCTAATAAAGTAATCACTACCACGCTAAAAGGTAAAGCTTGCTCAAACATTTTTTGCTTTTTCCACGCTATTACATCTTGGACATAAGCATTCTTCTTCTTTTGCTAAAAACTTCCAACATCTTGGACACTTGTGTAATGAAGAACGCACGATTTTAAAACTATGATCATCTATTTTAAACTCACTCAAAGCTTCTTTTTCATCTAAGCTTTCTACCAAGCTCACCATAAACCAATCAGCTACTTCTTCAATATCTTCACTCAAAAGCTCATTTGCGCTTGTTTGTAAGCTTAGTTCTAAAGTTGATTTGATAATTTTATCTTTTTTTAATACATCAACAAGTTCAAAGAATTTTTCTCTTGATTTTATAAATAATTCATCCTCGATTTTATACTCATAATCAAAGCCATTTTTTAACACCAAATCAAACACATCTTTAGCATTTTCTTTAATAGCCACATTTGCATGCTCTAAAGCTTCATCTATAGTATAAGTTAAGCTTGGAGCTAAAAGCGTAAAAAGCTTTCTAGCTATTAGCACCATAGCACTTTGCGCACTTACTCTCTTTGTGTCATCTTTTGCATTACAATATAATCTATCTTTACACACATCTAAATAAATTCCACTTAAATCCGCACTTAAGAAATTTAAAAGCACACTAAAGCCCTTTGCAAATTCATATTTTTCAAAAGCAGCTTCACATGCTTCAAAAGCAACTTTTGCACGCATTAAAATCCACTTATCTAAAAGTGTGAAATTTTTTGTTTCTAAAAATTCCATATCATTAGTATTTGCAAGTAAAAATCTTATAGTATTTCTTATCTTTCTATATTGCTCGCTTACTTGTTTTAAGATATTATCTGAAATTTTTAAGTCCGTTGAATAATCACTAAGCATTATCCAAAGTCTTAAAATTTCTACCCCATAATTTTTAGCTACATTTTGAGGTAAAACCACATTGCCTTTTGATTTACTCATTTTTTGACCTTTCTCATCAACGGTAAAGCCATGAGTAAGTATGTTTTTATATGGGGTTTTGTGATTAATCGCAGTGGAAATTAAAAGTGAGCTTTGAAACCATCCACGGTGCTGATCGCTTCCTTCAAGATACATTGAAGCTTGGTATTCTCCCGCATCGTATCTAGCTGAGTTTAACACTGCCTCCCAAGTACTACCACTATCAAACCAAACATCTAAAATATCATAAACTTTTTCTAAATTATTTGGATCATATTTGCTATTTGGCGGTAATAAATCTTTTATTTCTAAATCCCACCACGCATCAGCTCCATTTGCTTCAAAAATTCCCACCAAATGATCTAAAACATCATCATCAAAAATCACTTCTTTGGTGCTTTTATCTCTAAAAAATGCGATAGGCACACCCCAATCTCTTTGTCTTGATATACACCAATCAGGACGATTTTCTATCATAGAACTAAGTCTTTTTACCCCACTTTCTGGGTAAAATTTCACATTATTTAACTGCTCTAGCGCTAGCTCTCTTAAAGATTTTCCATCTAATTTTTTCTCATCCATTAAAATAAACCATTGTTTTGTAGCTCTATAAATAACTGGTTTATGTGTTCTCCAACAAAATGGATAAGAGTGTGTAAATTTAGAACTTTCAAGCAAAGCTTCGCCAAGTAGTTCTAAAATACGCTCATTTGCTTTAAAAATATGAAGTCCTATAAACTCATTTAATAAATGCTCTGGCAAAAGCCCTTTAGCTCTTAGCGTTTCATCATAACACCCACCATCATCTACTGGCATAATCACCTCAATACCATATTTTAAGCACACATAATAATCATCCTCACCATGTCCTGGTGCAGTATGTACAAGCCCTGTTCCACCTTCCATTAAAACATGATCGCCTAAAATAAGAGTGGATTTTCTTTGATTGAGTGGATTAATAGCACTTAAATTTTCAAATTCAACACCCAAAAGTTCTTTTTGAATTTTTCCTTGAGTGAAGTTTTTATTGATCATATTTTCAAGCAAGGCTTTAGCAAAAATATAACCTTCTTCAGTGATAACATATTTTTCATTTGGATTTAAAGATATAGCTTGATTTGCCGGTAAAGTCCAAGGTGTGGTAGTCCAAATTACCGCTTTTGCTTTTTCAACTCCTAATTTTTCAACCGAAGTTTTATCAAGCTCAAATGCTACAAAAATAGAATAATCTTCTTTATCTTCATACTCTACTTCAGCTTCTGCTAGCGCACTCTTAGCAGCCCAGCTCCAAAAAACAGGCTTGCTTCTTTCTAACAAAAGTCCTTTTTTAGCGATTTTACATAAAGCTTTGTAAATATCTGCTTCAAAAGCATTTTTCATAGTCAAGTATGGCTCATCCCAATCAGCAATCACACCCAAAGACTTAAATTCATCTCTTTGGATATTTACAAATTCTCTCGCATGCTCTCTACAAAACTCACGAATTTCTTTTTTGCTTAAACTTTGCTTTTTATCTTTAAGTTTAACTTCAACTTGCTGTTCTATCGGTAAACCATGGCAATCCCAACCCGGAGTAAAACGCACTTTTTTACCTTGAAAATAATGCATTTTTATAATGATATCTTTTAAAATTTTATTTAAAGCATGGCCAATATGCAAATGTCCATTAGCATAAGGAGGGCCATCATGTAGAGTAAAACTCTCACTTACCCCTTGTCTTTTTTGTTTCATTTTCTCATAAGCATAGTTGTTTTCAAACCACTTGCTAAAACGCTTAGGCTCAAGCTCTGCTAAATTTGCACGCATTGCAAAAGTCGTATTTGGAAGCAATAGCGTATCTTTATAATCCATATAATCCACCTTGAAAAATTTAAAAATAGTAAATTCTACTTAAAATACTTTTAATTTGCACTTATTTTTTTGTTATAATCGCAAGAAAAAAAGGAAAATCATGAAACATCTTATCATCATTATAGGTAGTGAAATCATCATTAATGAAAATTATATGCATTATATACAAGAAGAATACAAAAAACAGTTTTTAGAACTTCATGAGCTAAAATTTATAAACAAACCTGACAAAGAACTTCCTTTTTTACTTGAAAAACTTTCTAAAGAATATGATTATATAACCATTTTTAGCATTAGTGAATACTATGCAACCATAGCTAAAATCATAGCAACCTTAAATGATGATGTTTTAATCTTAGAAAATGATACTTTAGTACCCTCAAAAGCTTTGCGTGAAAAAAATTCCTTTTTAAGCTCTTTTGAAAAATGCTATATTAATTTATTAAACATAAATATAGAGCAAAAATTGCCTTTAATTTTACAAAATCCTGAACTTGATTATGCCTATTTTTGTCTTTTAGATATAGATGAAATGAGTGCAAATATCTTACTTAGCACACTTACTACTTCTTTTGAAATTCAAACTAGCTCAAGTGCATTGTTAGATAATCTCATTTGTGTTAGAGCAAGCACTAGTCAGTATGGAAAACTAGAAGGCTTTTTAAAGGGAGTTTTTAAACTTTTTACGGGCAAAGTATTTTTAGGGAACGATCCTATTAAATTTATAGCTAAAAAACTTTTAGAAAAAAACTTAAAAATTTCCTTTGCAGAAAGTTGCACCGCAGGACTTTGTGCTTCAAAATTTGCTGAAAATTCAGGAATTTCTAGTGTATTTGAAGGCTCCTTGGTGACTTATTCTAACCGTTTGAAAAATTCTTGGCTTGGGGTGAGCAATGATACCTTAGAAAGTGTTGGGGAATACTCTGATCGTTGTATTTATTTTATGTTAAAAGGGGTTTTTAAAACCACAAATTGTGATTTTGCCTTAGCGCTTAGTGGGGTAGCTGGAGAAGAGAATGATAAAAATACCAAAGCAGGTACCATCTACATAGGAGCTATGTATAAAGATGGAACATTTTTACAAGAATGCATTCACATACAAGGCAATAGAAACTACACAAGAGAACAAGCTAGTTTGGCTGCATATTGTTTAATGCTTAGATTAAAACCTGAAATTTTCTTTGGGGTTTAATTGTAAAAGTGGTGTA
>NZ_JAKMQV010000010.1:0-41085 GCF_025771745.1 Campylobacter sp. IFREMER_LSEM_CL2127 | reverse complement strand
TTGTTGAAAGGATTAAGTGATTAATCATCAAATTTTTGACCTAAAATATTACCTTTAAAATCTGTATAAATTTCCATCATATTATTTGTTCTGAATTTATAACCATTAATTCTTTTATCTACTTCTACAATAGCTGCATTTGGTTGCGCTGCTTGCACTTTTGCAACAACTTCTTTTGGGATAAATCCTGTTGGAATGCCTTTGTATTTACCATCAACTTCTTTCCAGTCTCCATTAATGATAAAATCAATTTCTGTTCCATCAACCAAATTTACTTCGTAAGAATCCACGTCTTGTTTTACATAACCTACATTTACGCCTTTAAAATGAGTGTTTAAAAACTCTTGAGCCTTTTGAGGTAAAGCACTTGGACTAACAATCATATCTGCAAACATAGAACTTGCACAAACCAAACTAGCCAACATTAATTTCATTTTCATTTTTTCTCCTTTAAATAAAAGTTGAAAGAATGATATTATTTGCTTGTGAAATTTGTGTGAATTTTAATTTTTAAAGCCAACTATCTTATTTTTATCAAATGAAGATTCTATTTCTTTTTCTATAGTATGTAAAAAATCACTCATTTTAAAAACACCATCTTTAGAAATAGCCGCTTTTAAAGCCGTATTTTTAACCACCATTACAATTTGAGCTCCACTTAATTCATATGAGGCTATTTTTTTTAAATCAAAACTACCTTCAAATTTAGCATTTTTAGGCAAAGCTTTTTGCCATATCATTAAGCGTTGTTCGTAATTTGGCTTTTTAAATTCTATTTTATACTCAAACCTTCTTGAAAAAGCCACATCTAAACTTTCTAAAAAATTAGTTGTTGCTATAATAACTCCACTAAAGCGCTCGATTTGTTCCAAAAAAATATTTTGCATTTGATTATGCATTTTATCAGCACCGCCACTGCTTTCTACTCTAGTACTTAAAAACTGATCCGCCTCATTTAAAAGTAAAATAGGGCTTTGCTTACTTGTTTGACAAAGCTCTTTATAAGTATCAAAAATCTTTCTTACATTTTGTTCACTCTCGCCCACATATTTACTTAAAATTTTCGAGCAATCAAAACTCAAAATGGATTTTTTCATAGCTTTTGCCATACTTAATGCACTCATAGTCTTACCCGTACCAGCAGGGCCATAGAAAATTATCTTAGCTTCTATATTTTTATTAGTTTTTATACCCCATTTATTTAATCTTTCTAAAACCTTTTTATCTTGTTGTTTTAATATACTTTCTAACAAATCTTTAGTACTTTGGGGCATAATAACATCATCTATATTGATATTTGGCTCGATTAGCTCAAAAATATCTTGCTCTTTAACCAAATTTTGAAGTTTAATTTTTTTATTCTTCTTTGGTTCTTTAAAATTAATAATTCTTTGTAAAATATCATCACTTAAATAAAAAATCTTAGCTATATCACCCAAAGAATTAACAAATTCATCATATTCTAAAAGATTTGAACCAAGTAGCTTAGAATCTTCTTCTAATAAGGCTTTATTTTCTTGCTTTTGAGCCTCATCCTCGCTAATTAAATGAAGCAAAAAATTAAAATCTCTACTATAAGAATTTTCAGTATTTAGCAAATACTCTTCTTTTAACAAACTAATAAATATCAAACATTCATTATCGTTTAAAGCATATTCTTTAAAAATCTCTGCTAAAACATTAGAAATTTTACTTTTCTTTAAACGCTCTTTAATGTATACTTCAAATATAGCTATATCTTTTTTAATATTCTTGCTTTGAGAGCTTTTAGCAAAAAAACGCAATCTTTGATAAAGCTCGATTTTAAAAAATTCATCTTTTAAATATGCAATATGATCTTCATAAATTTGATCTTGCATATAATCTTGTATGGTTTTATTTTCTAAAACTTGTAAGAAAACTTCACTTAAACTTAACTCACATTGTAGCAAATTTAAAAGCAAGCTTGAGTTTTTACTTGCTTTAAAATCAGAAAAAATTTGAACAATAAAACCTTTTTCTATAAGATTTTTAAGATCTTTTAAATGATCTAAATACTCATACTCATCATTTTTAAAAACTTCGCTAAGAAGATTATAAGCATTAATACTTGCATTTGCCTGCAAATAATTTTTGCATAAATGCTTTAAAATTAAAATTTCATCTTCACTGCATTGTAAGTTTTTATAAATATTGCTTTTAAAAGTATCATTAAGAAAAAGTTTTAAATCTTTCATATTTTCCTTTATATTGACTTTATGCTAAATTTGATTTTGGATTTTTTATCATTAAAACTCATATTTTTATCACAAACCTCATAAAAAATATCATAATTTTTACTTACAATCTTTTGAGTAAAACCACAAGAAGTAGTTTGTTTATTTTTTCCATAAAAAATAGGTCTTTTGTAGATTAGATCTTGTAAAAAATCATCATAATATTCATTATTAAAAAATCTGTTATTAAAAAAAGTTTTTGCATAGCATATGCCATTAACACAAATTTTATCGCTAATTTTTAATTCAAGTAAGGCTTTAGAAGCACTATAAAGCTCTAAACTTGTAAATTTTTTTCCCTCATATAAAAAACCATAATCAGCAAATTTAAACTCTGGAGTTTTTAAAATAACATAAGTACTTTGTGCTTGTGTTTTGCTTTTTAAAGCACAAGAGCTTAAAAAAACACACACAAAACACAAAAAAACTATTTGAAGTAAAGTTTTCATTTAAGGTTTTTAAAACTAAGATTAAGTTCTAAATTGAGTTCTTTTACTATTTTCATCACGCTTTGCAAATCATCAATTTGCTTACCAACTACGCGAATTTCATTACCTCTAATGCTTGAAGTTACCTTTAGCTTGCTATCTTTTATAGCTTTATTAATCTTCTTAGCACTATCAGTATCAATAGCGTCATTAACTTTTAAATTCAGTCTAAAATTTGCTCCACTTTCTCTGCTTAACTCTTTAATACCATTAGGGTTTATCCCTCTTTTAATAAGCTTTGAAATAACAATATCTTTTAACACTTCAAGCTTTGCTTCACTAGAGCAAGTAAGCTTATAAACACTTTCTTTTTCATTTAACTCTATTTCACTTTTAATGCCTTTTAAATCATATCTACTATCAAGCTCTTTTTTAGCTTGTTCTAAAGCATTTTTTAACTCTTGCTTGTCAATTTCCCCACTAATATCAAAACTATGTTCACTTGCCATTTTCTATAAACTCCTTAAGATTATTAAATACAATTTGGACTAAATTTTGTATGGATTCTTCACTTGCCCATGCAACATGTGGAGTGATGATTAAATTTTCTTTATTTTTAATACCAAACAAAGGATGATTTTTAATCATAGGTTCTATTTCAAGTACATCAAGCCCTACTTTGATATTTTTTTCATTCATAACTTGAGCTAAATCTGCTTCATTAATGATTCCACCACGTCCTACATTAATCAAGATAGCCTCATCTTTTAAAAGCATTAGTTCTTTTTTACTTAATAAATTTTTTGTCTTATCATTCAAAGGCGCATGTATGCTAATTACATCACAAGTTTTTAAAAGCTCTTCAAGGCTTACTTTTTCATATTCATCATTATTATTAGTCCCTGAGGTAGAATAATAACAAATTTTAGAACCAAACATTTGAGAAACCTTAGCTACTTCCTTACCTATAGCTCCAAGTCCTATAATACCATGTTTTTTACCAGTTAAAGTATGCAAAGTCTTACTAAAATCACAAAACATTTTACTCTCACACCATTTGCCTTCTTTACTCCATTTATCATAATATGGAATTTGATTTAAAAAAGCAAAAAGCAAGGCAAATGTATGGCTTAAAACACTTTTTGTAGAATAACTAGCTGCATTTTTTACCACTATACCTTTAGAATTTGCATAAGCTACATCTATATTATTTACCCCTGTACCAAGTTGTAAAATAAGTTTTAGATTGGTGCTATCAATCACTTTTTTATCAATGATGATTTTATTTATCATCACAACTTGCGCATTAGCTATTCTTGCAATAACCTCATCTTTAGAAGTTAAGTCATAACTTACAAACTCGCCAAGACTTTCAAAAACCGTTAAATCCGCTCCACCTAAGGTAGCAGTATCTAAGCATACTATTTTCATTAATCTTTTACTATATGTCCTACAAATTTAGAATAATTATCAAGCACCAAACCACCTTTTCTAAAACCTAATCCACAACCCTCATAAGCAAAGAAAACTCCTGCTTGATAATAATCATTTTCATTTTTGTTAAACTCAGCAAATTCTTGATATACAAAGCGATTATTTTGATAATCCCCCTTTGTTTCAAAACTTACATCTCCATTAGCTTCTATAATAGAAACATTGGCTCCTTCTCTACCAAAAACAGGTTTTTTAACACATTTTTTACCCACTAAAGGTTGATCACTTGTTTCAAGCAATAAAGGATGATTTGGATAAAGCTCCCATAAAATTTTCATTATACCCTTACTTTGAAAAAGTAAAGTATAAGCAGGATTTAAAATGATTGCCTTTTGATTTTGCATGATTTGAGTTAAAAGCATAGCAAGCTCACCCTCTTCTATGGCTATACTCTCCCAAGGAATGAGTTTGAAAAAATACTCAAAATTTACATCATTTTTAAAAACACCTTCGGGCGAAAATTCAACCTCATCAATATAAGAAAACTCACTCTCAAAACCTGCTTCACTAGCAATGTGTGCTAAAAGTTTGGTTGTGATCATATCCTCATCACTGCCTGCAATTGAAGAAAATAATATCTTCCAACCTTCATAATATTTTTCAAACTCACTTACATCTTCTTCTAAAGTGATAAGTCTTTTAAAATTATCTTTTAAGGCTTCATATATATTATTAAATTGCGAGCTTTCATCTAGGTTATTTTGCTTTAAAATAGCCCATTGTAAAATAGCACTTTCAAATAAAGATGTTGGAGTATCAGCATTAAATTCTATTAGCTTTATAGGCTTACCATCAAGTCCACCTGCTAAGTCAAATCTACCATATAAATGCCAATGCACATCATTTTCCCAACTCATCTTAATCGCATCAACCAAATTAAAAGGAATTCCAAGCTCATCAAAACGATCATTATCAATCACTTCTTGCGCAGCAGCCACAAACATATCATAAAGTTCATTTACTGCTTCATAATATGCATTTGCTTCACTTTCTTTAACACAAACTAAATTAGAATCTAAATAATCACTTCCATCATTATCTGTATGCCATGAAAAGCCTATTTGATCTAAATATGATTTTTCTAAAGGATTTACTTTTAAAAAATTCATTTTACACCCTTAAGAGCCAAAAGAGCTAGAAGAACTTGAAGTAGCTTTAGAACCACCACCAAAAAAGCCTGATTTTTTCGCACTTGAGCTTGAAGTAGCACTTGTACTTGCTTTATTAAAACTATTTACACTTCTTTGATAAGCACTTTGATTTGAAAATGCTCCTCTTTGTTGATTTGCAAAATTTTGATTATTAAAAAGCTTTGAACCTATCCAGCTACCAAGTATAGCACCAGCTGCACTTGCAAGCAATGTTTCACCTAAAGAAAGTCCTCCGCTACTCATTTGAGCATTGTTTGGATTTGTTAAATTTGAAGTACCATTGTCTATTTTAGCAGCTTCTTCTTGGATTAATTTATCCATTTCTTCTTTGCTTAAAACTCTTTCTGTGCCATCAAGTTGTTTTAAAACCACCCTAGTTTCATCACTTGGAAATTGATCTTTGATTTTGTATTGATTTGGAGCGGTTTCTTCAATGATAACAAAAGCACCTTGAGTATTTGCTGCTTGGCTTAATGCATTATTAGAATCATTTGTATTGTTGCTACACGCACTTAAAGCACCGCCACTTATAGCAGCAATACCACTTATCATACTAAGCTTAAGTATAGTTTTTATATGTTTCATAATCTTTCCTAAATTTATAAGTTTAACTTAATAAGATTTTAACAAAAAAAGTATTAATAAAAATTAATTGCTTTAATTTATCATAATCATTAAATTACTACTTAAAATAAACACAGCAAAAGCAAAAAATATAAAAGCACTTAAATAATCAATAAGTTTTAAATTCTTTTGATAAATTCTTATCATGAAAGGTTTTGAAAACAATAAAGAAATCAAAGAAAAGTAAATTATAGTTTCTAAGATCAAAACAAACACTAATACTATCAGCATCCATCGCATTTGGGCAAAATCAAAACTTGCAAAAACACTAGCAAAATAAAAAATAACTTTTGGATTTGATAAATTTGTTATAACGCCACTTAAAAATGTAGATATATGAGTTTTTTGAACTTTTATATTACCTATTTTTGCATTTTTATAAATCCCATAAGCTAAATACAAAAGATAGCAAGCTCCAAAACTTGATAAAACGATTTGCAAAAATGGAAATTGATGAAAAATCACACTCAAACCGAGTATAGAAAGTATAATCCACATACTCATGGCCAAACTCACACCCAAACTTGCTTTTAAAGCACTTTTAATACCTTCTCTTAAAGCACAAGAACTTACTAAGAAAAAATCAGGTCCTGGTAAAATAAGTCCAAAAAAATGAATGATTAAAATCCAAAGAAACATAAAAAATAATCGAAGAAAAGCCGAAAATTCGGCTTTTTGGTATTAGAGTCTTGACTCGTAGCGTCTAAGCATATAAAGTCTTTTAAGCATTTTTTTGCGTGCTGAAATTTTTTGTTTTTTGCGAATTTCAGTCATAGGCTCAAAAAATCTTCTTGCGCGAACTTCAGTAACAACTAGATTTCTATCTACTTGTTTTTTGAATTTTCTATACGCTTCATCAAAAGACTCGTTAGGATGTACCTTGATTCCTGGCACGACCCTCACCACCTTTCGTTAAAAATTTGAAAGTTTTGATTATACCATAATTTTACTTGAAAATAAAATTTATTTTTGTAATAATTACATAAATAAAAATTAAACATAAATTCTTAATTAAGACAAAGTTTGGTTTAATTTTTCTAGTATTACAATTAAAAAAAATATTTTACAAGGAAATCAAAATGAGTGCCTGTGTCACTAATTATACTAAGAAAAGATATATAGCTTATATCGTTTCCATGGTTATTTTCATTGCTTTGCCTTTTATCAAAATCAATGGAAATCATTTCTTTTTATTAAGTTTTGATCATAAAAAACTTAATTTATTTTTTATAGCTTTTGATACCCAAGAGCTTTATTTAATGCCATTTCTTATTATGGGTATGTTTTTAACCATACTTTTTGTTACTACCTTAGCAGGAAGAATTTGGTGTGCATGGAGTTGTCCTCAAACCATTGCTAGGGTTATTTATAGAGATTTATTGCAAACAAAAATATTTAAAATACACAAAAGCACAGCAAACAAACAAAAACAAGTAGATGGATTTTTTATCAAAAAAGCTTTAAGCATTGTGATTTTTTATCTTTTTTCTCTATTAATGATGAGTGCTTTTTTATGGTATTTTGTACCACCTGAAGATTTTTTTGTATATATTCAAAATCCTGCTGATCATTTATTGCTTTTGGGAATTTTGTTTTGTGCTTCTTTGGCCTTTACTTTTGATATAGTGTATTTGGGTGAAAAATTTTGTGTTTATGTATGCCCTTATGCAAGAATTCAATCTGTAATGTTTGATAATAATACCGTTCAAGTCATTTATGATGATAAAAGAGGTGGAGTGATTTATGATGGGCATACTAAACTTTATCAAAAACCACCACAAGGTGAATGCATAGGATGTGAAGCCTGTGTAAAAATTTGCCCTACACATATAGATATACGCCAAGGAATGCAACTTGAGTGTATTAATTGTCTTGAGTGTGCTGATGCTTGCTCGAAAATTCAAGCTAAATTTGATCGCCCTAGTTTGATTAATTGGACTAGTGCAAAAGCTATTGAAACAAGAGAGAAGGTAAAATATTTTAGATTTAGAACTATCGGATATTTAGTAGTTTTATGTGGTGTTTTTGCGGCCTTAGTTTTAATGGGAAGCAAAAAAGAAAATATGCTTTTAAATATTAATCGCTCTAGTGAGCTTTATCAAATTAGAAAAGCACATGATGGAGAATTAATTATTAGCAATGCTTATGTATTTTTATTCCAAAACACTGATAATAAAGCACATGATTATTATTTTGATGTGAAATTACAAGGTATTGATGATGGTTTAGAAATCATTAGACCAAAAAAACCTTTTAAATTAAAAGCTGGAGAAAAAGATAAACAAATAGTTGTACTAAAAGCTACTAAAAAACTAGCTGATAATGATAGAAAAGATACCGTAATACCTTTAACTATTAAAGCATATGCACTTGATGATAAAAATATCATAATCACAAGAGAAAGTAATTTTGTCTATCCTAAAAACTCAATTATAGAGCACAAAAAACACCAATGATAAAAAAACTTTCTTCAAAATCTCAAGCAAGGCTTGAAAAAATCAAACAAATTGCTGCGGAGTCGTTTTTAGAAAACGGCTACGAAGCAACTAATCTTAAAGATATTATCAAGCAAGCTGGTGGTTCATTTTCTTGTGTATATGAGCATTTTAAAAGTAAAGAAGGTTTATTTGAAGCGGTTTTAAATGATTTTGCAGAAAATCATTTTCTAGCTATTTTGAAAAAAAATATGCAACTTTCACCCAATGCTAATTTAGAAGAATTTTTATATCAATTTGCTAAAGCTTATTTGGGAATTTTTAATGACGCTAAAACCATAGCTATAGTAAGGCTTTTATATTCTGAAATTTATAATGAAAAATTTGATTTTGGGAAGTGGTTTAAAGGAAGCAATAGAAAAGAAGTAGAATATGTTCTTCAAAAAAGATTTGAAGAAGAAAATAATGAAAATTTAGCCAAAAATGCTGAATTTTTAAGCTATACATTTTGTGCTATGCTTAGGGGAACCTTTTTTATACAAAGTACTTTTGAAAATAAGGTTTTAATGAGTAAAAAAGAGCAACAAAATCATGCAAAAAAAGTTGTTAAGCTTTTTACTCAAGGAATTGTTAATTTTAATTAACCAAAGATTGATAGAATAACAATCATACAATTTTGTAATATAAATTACTTTTTTAGCTAAATAAATAATTTAAGGAAACCAATGAAAACAAAACTTTTAACTCTAGCTTGTGCCTCGCTTATATTTGTAGCATGCTCAGATAATAAAAATGCACAAGTTAAACAACTCCCTCCTCAACCTGTAAGTATTATGACTATGCAAAGTGCTAATTTACCTTTAGAATTTACTTATCCTGCAAGATTAAGCACTGAGTTAGATGTGGTGATCAAGCCTAAAGTAAGCGGTGAAATCAAAGCAAAATATTTCAAAAGTGGCCAAGCTGTTAAAAAAGGCGATAAGCTTTTTCTTATAGAGCCTGATAAATACCAAGCAACTGTAAATATGGCTTATGGAGATGCTTTAGTCGCAAGAGCAAATTTTGATGATGCTGAAAAAAATTTCAAAAGAGATCAAATTCTAATAGAAAAAAATGCTATTTCACAAAAAGAATTTGATGCAAGTTTGGCTAAATTTAATTCTACCAAGGCTAATTTAGAAAGTGCTAGAGCAAAGCTTGCTAATGCAAGATTAGACTTAAAATACACCGTGGTAAGCGCTCCATTTGATGGGGTTTTAGGAGATGCGCTAATGGATGTGGGTGATTATGTAAATGCTTCATCAACCGAGCTTGTACGCATTACAAACATTAATCCAATCTTTGCAGACTTTTATATTTCTGATGTAGATAAAATCAATATGAATAAAAATATTCAAAGTGGCAACTGGCAATTAGAAAATATCCAAGTGCAAGCTAATGTTGGCGGTGAGCTTTTCAATGGAAAATTGTATTTTATAGATAGTGTTATAGACACTCGTAGTGGTGGAGTAAAAGCAAAGGCTATTTTTGATAATAATAACTCAAGCTTAATGCCTGGTTCTTTTGCAAATGTTCATGTTGGTGGTTTTGTTCAAAAAGATGGTTTTGAAATTCCTCAAGCTGCACTTTTACAAGATGATAGCGCTACTTATGTTTATACCTTAGTAGATGGAAAAGTAGTTAAAACTATTGTTAATGTTATCTATCAAACTTCTGATAAAGCAATCATTGATAAGGGCTTAAAAAATGGCGATAAAGTGATTTTAAATAACTTCAAAAAAATCCGACCTGGTGCAAGCGTTAGCGTAATGGAGAATAAATAATGTTTTCTAAATTTTTTATAGAAAGACCTGTATTTGCTTCTGTTGTAGCTATTATCATTTCTTTAGCAGGGATTATAGGGCTTTATTCTTTACCTGTGGAGCAGTACCCTTCTCTAACTCCACCCGTTGTAAAAGTAAGTGCAAATTACTCAGGCGCTGATGCTCAAACAGTGGCTCAAACAGTGGCTATTCCTCTTGAAGACGCAATCAATGGGGTTGAAAATATGATTTATATGGATTCAACTTCAAGCTCTTCAGGCGATATGAGCTTAAGTGTGTATTTTAACATAGGTACAGATCCTGACCAAGCAACAGTTGATGTTAATAATAGAATTTCAGCTGCTATGGCAAAACTACCTGAAGATGTTAAAAAAACCGGTGTTAGTGTAAGAAAAACTGGTTCAAGCATTTTAGAGGTTGCTACTTTGTATTCTCCTGATGGTTCTATGGATTCACTTGAAGTATATAACTATGCTGCATTAAATATCTTAGATGATCTTGCTAGGGTTCCTGGTGTGGGTAATGCTGTGGCTATTGGCTCAAGAAATTATTCTATGAGAATTTGGCTTAATCCTGATTTATTAAATAAATACCAAGTTACTGCAACTGATGTTATCGCTGCAGTTAGTGAGCAAAATGCTCAATATGCTACTGGTAAGATAGGTCAAGAGCCTGTGGTAGAAAGATCTCCTTATGTGTATTCAGTAACTATGCAAGGAAGGTTAAAAAATACCAAAGAATTTGAAGATATTATCATAAGGGCCAATAGTGATGGTTCTTTTTTAAGACTTAAAGATGTGGCTGAAGTTTCTTTGGGCTCAAGAGAATATACATTCAATGGTAGATTAAATGGAAATGACGCTACTCCTATTTTGATTTTCTTACAAACTGGAGCAAATGCAGTAAGTACAGCTGAATTAGTACAGAAAAAATTTGAAGAACTTTCTAAAAGTTTTCCTGAGGGCTTAGCCTATAAAGTGCCTTATGATACAACTATATTTATTAAAGCTTCTATTAAAGAAGTGGTAAAAACTTTTTTTGAAGCACTTATTTTAGTTGTGATTGTAATGTATTTATTCTTAAAAAATTTCCGCTCAACTATCATACCTATGATTGCTGTGCCTGTTTCTATTTTAGGAACTTTTGCAGGATTATATGTCTTAGGCTTTAGTATTAACTTACTTACACTTTTTGCTTTAGTTTTGGCCATTGGTATTGTTGTTGATGATGCGATTATTGTGGTTGAAAATATCGATAGAATCATGCATGAAGATCCAAATATAAGCATAAAAGAAGCAGCTATTAAAGCCATGGATGAAGTTGCTGCACCTGTTGTATCTATCGTTCTTGTACTTTGTGCAGTATTTATACCTGTTTCATTTATATCTGGCTTTGTGGGAGAAATTCAAAGACAATTTGCTATAACCCTTGCAATTTCAGTTACAATTTCAGGTTTTGTAGCTTTAACTCTAACTCCTTCTTTGTGTGCGATCTTTTTAAGAAGAAACGAGGGTGAACCATTTTATTTTGTGAAAAAATTTAATGATATTTTTGATTGGTCTACTGAAGTTTTTGGAGCCGGTGTAGCTTATATACTTAAAAGAACTGTACGTTTTGTTGTGATATTTTTTCTTTTAATAGGTGGTTTATATGGATTATTTAAATTAGTACCAAACTCACTTGTTCCAGCTGAAGATCAAGGAAATTTTTTAACTATTGTTAATCTACCAGCAGCATCTTCTCTTAATAGAACTACTCAATCCATGGATGCTATGGCAGAAGAATTGCGTAAAAATGAAAATATAACAAATGTTGTAGGACTTATAGGTTATGATCTTTTTACAGGCTCTTTAAAAGAAAATGCTGGAGCAATGTTTGTAAATCTAAAAGATTGGAGTAATAGAGATACTAGTAGTTTTGATTTAACAGGAATGTATAATAAACAATATTTCTTAAATCCAAATTTCCAAACTTTCTTTGTTAATCCACCACCAATCCAAGGTTTAAGTTTAACCGGTGGTTTTGAAATGTATGCACAAAATCGTGGTGGTAAAAGCTATGATGAAATTCAAGCAGATGTAAATAAATTAGTTGAAGCAGCAAATAAACGTCCTGAACTTAACAATGTAAGAACGACACTTGATACTAATTTTCCACAATTAAAATTAGAAATTGATCGTGATAAGGTAAAACTTTATGGTTTAAATTTAGCAGATGTATTTAGCACGCTAAATGCTACTATAGGAACTTATTATGTGAATGATTTTTCTATGCTTGGGAAAAATTATCGTGTAAATATTAGCGCCATAGGAGATTTTAGAAATACACAAAATGCCTTAAAAAACATCTTTGTTAGGGCAAAAGATGGTTCTATGATAGCCTTAGATAGCGTTTTAACACTTCATAGAGGGGTTGGGCCTGATGATGTAAAACGCTTTAATATGTTCCCATCAGCACTAGTACAAGGTGATCCTGCTCCTGGTTATACTTCAGGACAAGCAATCGATGCTATTGCGCAAGTTGCTAAAGAAACTTTAGGAGAGGATTATTCTATTGCTTGGGCAGGTTCAGCTTATCAAGAAGTTACAAGTAGTGGTGCAGGTCAAGTAGCTTTTGTACTAGGACTTTTATTTGTATTTTTAATTCTAGCAGCACAGTATGAAAGATGGCTCATGCCTTTAGCAGTAATCACTGCTGTACCTTTTGCGGTGTTTGGTTCTTTACTTCTTGTATGGCTTAGAGGCTTAGAAAATGATATATATTTTCAAACAGGGCTTTTACTTTTAATAGGTCTTTCAGCTAAAAATGCCATTTTGATTGTTGAGTTTGCTATGGAAGAACACCTTAAAAAAGGAAAAAGCATTTTTGAAGCTTCTATTAGTGCGGCAAAATTAAGATTTAGACCTATTGTAATGACTTCATTGGCATTTATTTGTGGTATTTTACCTTTATACTTTGCTTATGGAGCAGGAAGCGCTAGTCGTCATGCAATAGGTACGGGTGTCATAGGGGGTATGATAGCAGCTTCTACTATAGCCATTTTCTTTGTACCTTTATTTTTCTATTTGCTAGAAAGTTTTAATAAATGGCTTGATAAAAAAAGAGGTAAAATCAATGCGTAAGTTAATAATTTTTGCAAGTTGTTTTTTAATAACAGCTTGTAGTTTAAAACCAAATTTAGAAATCAAAGATGTAAATTACACTAAAAGTTTAGATCAAAACATTAGCATTAATAAACAATGGTGGAAAGCTTTTGATGATAATTATTTAAACACCTTAGTCGATCAAGCTTTAAAAAACAATAACGACTTGCAAATTGCATATATGAATTTACAAAAAGCTTATGAAACTTTAGGTATAGCAAGAAGCGATTTGCTTCCTAAGCTTGATGGGAGTGCTAGTGGAGCAAGAGGAAAAACTAGCATTAATGCTCCAAGCAACAAAAGCAATGAATTTGTCTATGGTAATGATTTTAACATGGGTTTAAATTTAAGCTATGAAGTAGATTTATGGGGCAAATACAGAGATACTTATGGTGCTTCAAAAGCAAAATTGCAAGCTAGTGAATTTGACTATGAAAGTGCGAGATTAAGCTTAATTTCTAATGTAGTAAAAACTTATTTTAACCTAGCAAGTTTAAGCGAGCAAGTAAAAATTTTAGAAGAAACAACCCGAAGTTATCAAAAAACTTATGAATTAAAATTAGAGCATTTTAAACTTGGAGTAATTAGTGAGTATGAGCTTAACAAATTTAAAGCTGAGCTTGAAAATTCAAGAGTTTTACTCACAAATGCCAAAATTCAAAAAGAAGCTAACACCAAAGCTTTAAAAATCTTAACTTCAAATGATATTGATGATATACTTTATAATAGCATAGAGTATAAAAAAATAGGACAATACGAACTTAGCATACCTGAGGGCATTGGCAGTGAAATTTTACTTCAAAGACCTGATGTGCAAGCTAGTTTAAAAACTTTAGAAGAAAAAAACTATCTTGTTGGAGTAGCTAGAACTGCATTTTTACCAAACCTTTCTTTAACAGGACTTTTGGGCTTTCAAAGTAATGATTTAGATCTTTTAGTCAAACATGGAAGCAATACTTGGAATGTAGCTGGAAATTTTGCAATGCCGATTTTTCATTGGGGTGAGATTATGAATAATGTTAATATTGCAAAACTTACCAAAGATGAAGCATTTTTACAATATGAAAATACCTTAAAAACAGCCTTTGGGGAAATAAGACTTGCTTTATTTAACCGCCAAAGCTATTATGAAAATGAGCAAAATTATAAAAATTTATTTCTAGCTCAAAGTAAAATTTATGAAATTTCCACCTTAAGATATGAAAATGGTGTAATTAATTTAGCTGATTTTTTACAAGATCAAAGAAATTACCTAAATGCTAAACTTTCTTACACTAACTCATCTTATGAGCTTGCAAATTCTATCGTAGATGTTATGAAAGCTTTTGGTGGAGGATTTAACGCTAAAGAAGAATCAAAAGAAAATATCAAAGCTATGGAAGAAAACTTAAAGGAAAACTTTTATAACAACTAAGTCTTTAAGGCTTAGTTGTTAATGCATTTGAATTTGAATTCTTTGATTAAAATTATTATTTCCTCTATCTTTTGGGCTATTATGCTCAAAACGATAACGCATACTACCTGAAACATTAACATCTTGGAAAATTTCATCTAAAGGCGCAGAATTTGACACACTTATAAGCCCTAATAAAAACACAAAAAATGCTATAAAAATCTTTTTCATTATAAAGCCTTTGTAAAAATATGATACAATTATAGTCTTTTTAAATAACTACAAAATGAAAATTTAGGAAAAATATGAATTTTTTACAAAACTTAGCTCTTTCTTACTCACACAAAGCTATGCAAAAATCTTTAGAGAATGGTTTTGATGTGAAACTTTTAAAAGAAGGACAAGAAAAAAAAGTTAATCCAAAAAAATCTTATATGCTTTATGCTCACATACCATTTTGTCATACTTTTTGCCCATATTGTAGCTTTCATAAGTATTATTACAATGAAGATTTAGCAAAAAGATATTTTGAAAGTTTAAGAGAAGAAATCAAACAAGTCAAAGATAAAGGATTTGATTTTACTTCTATGTATGTGGGTGGTGGTACTACTTTAATCAACGAAGAAGAGCTTGCTAAAACTTTAGAACTTTGCAAAAAATTATTTAACATCAAAGAAATTTCTTGTGAAACCGATCCAAACCATATTGACCCGAAAAAATTAGAAATGTTTAAAGGGCTTATAGATCGTTTAAGTTGCGGTATACAAAGTTTTGATGATGATACTTTAAAAAAAGTAGCAAGATATCATAAATTTGGTTCAAGTAAAGAACTTCAAGAAAAACTCTCTAAAGCCATAGGCGTGCTTCCTATTATGAGTCTTGATTTGATTTTTAATTTTCCTTCTCAAACCAAAGAGCAATTGCTCAATGATTTAGAAATAGCTAAGAGTTTAAAACCTCAACAAATCACAACTTATCCTTTGATGAAATCTAATTTAACTAAAGATAATATCGCAAAAACTTTAGGAGTAAGTTTTAAAGATAATGAATTTGAGTTTTATAAAATCATTGTAGATTTTTTCAAAGATTATGAAAGAAATAATGCATGGTCATTTTCTTTAGAAAAAAGTAGCTTTAATGATGAGTATGTAAGTAGCCATCATGAGTATTTAGGCGTGGGAAGTGGGGCTTTTAGCTTTTTAGATGGAGAACTTTTAATCAATGCTTTTAATTTAAATGATTATTCTAAACTCATCAAAGAAAAACAAAATGCAAATATTGCTAAAGCTAATTTTGGCAAAAAAGAAATCATCAAATATGTCTTTTTAACCGAAATGTTTACCGGTAAAATCGAAATTGATAAATTTAACAAAACTTTAGATTGTAATTTAGAAAAAGATCTTTTTATCGAACTTTTAGGCCTTAAACTAAGTAAAGCTATAAAAAAAGAAAACAATACTTTATATACAAGTGAATTTGGACGTTATTTGTTTATGGTCTTGATGAAAGATTTTTACACAGGTATGGATTTGGTGCGTGCTGTATTTAGAGATGATAAACGCTTACAAGATAAAGAACGCATTAATATCATGCAAGAAAATGTTGATCCACTGGATTTTAAAAGTATGGAGTTTAAAGGATAAAAAGCCTTAAAAAAGGCTTTTTACTAAAACGGTCTTACCACCATCATAATAGCGATGATTATAAATAATATCGTTGGAATTTCATTATAAGCTCTAAAGAATTTTCCACTTTTTTGGCAAGTATCATTTTGAAGTTGTCTATAATAATAATAATTTTGCAAATGATAAATGATCAAAAGTAAAGCACAGGTTAATTTAGCATGCATATATCCACCTACCATTAACACATCTTTATTAGCCATCATCATCAAACTTCCAGTGATTGCAGTAGCTATCATAGCAGGAGTTTGGATATAAAAATACAATTTTCTTTCTTGAATTTTCACCACTTCCACAAAGCCTTTATTGTCTTTATGCTCTGTATGATAGACAAAAAGTCTTGGCAAATAAAACAATCCAGCCATCCATGAAACAAAAGCCAAATAATGCACCATTTTAATCCATAAATACCATTCATTCAAAAAATCTAACATTTTTCTCCTTTTTTATTAAAAATTTCTTTTATTAAAATCAAAGCTACGCTAATGTTTATCATCACATCAGCAAAATTAAACACAGCAAATTCAAACCACTTATGCCAAAATACAAAATCCACTACACCTATATGCACAAAGCGATCAAGCAAATTTGAACACCCAGCAGATAGCATAATAGCAAAAGCGATCAAATGTGTTTTAAGAAACTCTTTTTGATAAAGCAAATACCCAAACAAAGCCAAAATAAAAACAAGCTGTATGTATTTTAAATACTCTCCTAAAAATGCAAACATTGAAAAGGCTACACCAGTATTATAGGTTAAAACTAAATCAAAAAATTCACCCTTATACTCAAGCCCTTGTAAAAACAAACACTTGCTTGCTTGATCTAATATAAAAATCAAAGCAAAAACAAGCCAAAATTTTAAAGGCAAGATTTTAAGCATTCAATGCTTTCATAAAAAAGCTTTCAACAGCTTTCATTTCTTTTTCTAAAAGCTTAATGTCTTTTGCTTCAAGTAATAAGCGTATTAAATTTTCTGTGCCTGAATACCTAAACAAACTAGCAATTCCTTTTTTTTCTAAATCTTTTTTCAACTCATCTAAACCTGCAAGCTTGCTTAAGTCTTTTTTCTCTGAAATTTTAAGATTATGCAAAAGTTGTGGGTAAGGCTTAACTTGATTTAAAATTTCACTTGCACTTTTTGCCTCACTAAGCATTAAAGCACTAAATTGCAAAGCAGCTACCAAACCATCTCCGGTTTTTGCATAGTCACTAAAGATAATATGCCCGCTTTGTTCCCCACCAAAATTTCCACCACATTCTTTGAGTTTTTCAAGCACGTATTTATCGCCTACATTGCAAGTTTCATGTATGATTTTATGTTTAGTTAAAAACTCTTTTAAAGCACCATTACTCATTATAGTGCTAACTACACTTGATTTTAACTTGCCTTGTTTTTTCAAAAATAAAGCTAAAACACCCAAAAGACTATCTCCATGAGCTACTTCGCCTTTTTCATCCACAACAACCAAACGATCTGCATCCCCATCAAAAGCAAAGCCCACATCTGCTCTAAATTTCTTTACTTCCAAAGCTAAATTTAAAGGATGCAATGCTCCACAATTTTCATTGATATTTAAACCATTTGGCTTATCATTGATCACAATCACATCTGCACCAAGTTCTTTAAAAACCGTAGGTGCTACCTTATAAGAAGCTCCATGAGCCACATCTAAAACAACGCGCAAAGATTTTAAAGTCAGCTCTTTAGGAAAAGAATTTTTTATAGAAACAATATATCTTCCTATCACATCATCAATTCTTTTTGCTTGACCAATTTGTGATTTTGTTGTTCTTGCTTCTTCTATGAGTTTATCATTAAAATAAATTTCTTCTATTTTTGCTTCTGCTTGCTCATCAAGTTTATTTCCATGTGCATCAAAAAATTTAATGCCATTATCATAGTAAGGATTATGCGAAGCTGATATCATAATACCTGCATCACAACGCATATCTTCAGTTAAAAACGCAATAGCAGGTGTTGGCATAGGACCTATTTCTATAACATTATATCCTATAGAAGTAAGTCCTGAAACGATAGCATTTTCTATCATATAACCGCTTCTTCTTGTATCTTTTCCTACTAAAATATTGTTTGTAAGGGCTTTGTCTTTAAAATAAATTCCAGCAGCCATAGCCAAACGCATTGCTAAAAACGAATCCAAAAATTCCCCTGCTTTACCGCGTACTCCATCTGTTCCAAAAAGTTTCATTTTTTTACCTTTGATTTTAAATAGTGCAATTATAAGAAAAAAAGTTAAGTAATGTATAAATGTGAGAATTTTATAAGCATTAGTTAGTAATAAAAATATATAATTTTTAAAATTTCACTTAAGGAAAATGAATGAAAAAAATCATCGCAGGTGTTGTAGTAGTTGTTTTATTAGTTATAGGGTTTTTTGCCTCAGCTTCTTACATTAACACTATCAATGGAAAAATATTTGCTCAAATGAGCCAAGATACAGCATATTATAGTGTTGAAGATGCTAACTATACCAAAGGACTTTTAAACTCCAAAGGAAGTTTTATAGCTACACTAAATGACTTGCCTTATAGTTTTAAAGTGAATGTAGATTTTTCTAATAATTTTTTTGCAAGTAATAATGCCATCGTTTCTATTTTAAATGAAAATGAAGACTTAAAAGGCATTTTCCCAAATGAAGAAATCTTTAAAATCTTAGTTAGTGCAAAAGGTGGAGACATTAACATCAATGCAAAAATAAACGATATTAATTTTACCCGCAATGATACAAATTTAGTTTTAAATAATACATCTTTTAAGATTACAGGTTCTGAGGAATTTGTAAAAAATATGGAGCTTAATCTAGGTTATGTTTTATTAGAACAACTATCTCATGAAGAAAAATTAGAAGCAAAAAATATCAAAATTTCTGAATTTCCTATACAAAAATTAAGTTTTAATGATATCTTTAGCCCTAGTAGAAATAGTGAGCAAAATATAAGCATTGATAGTGCTAATTTTATAAGTTCCATTGCTTTTGACTTTGATAAATTAAAAATTTTTGCAAAAACAGCTCAAAATGCTCAAAATGATTATGATAGTGTTTTAAAACTAGATTTAGCTAAATTTAACCTTGCAAATGAAAACTTTATACTAAATAACATTAACTTAGATATGAATTTTAATAATCTTTCTAAAAAAGCTTATGATAGCTTAGTGCAAAACTCAAATACTGATATTTTTTCTATGATGCTTTTAGCAAGTCAGTTTTTAAAAGCAAACCCACAAATCATCTTAAATAACCTAAGCTTTGAAAAAAAAGGTAAAAAATTTGATGCAAATGGACAAACTATTTTCACTGAAAATAATATAAAATCACAATTTCACGCAAACACTGAAATTCTTCCTAGTCAAATTTGGCCTGATTTTGCAAATTTTGATACTTATTTTGTAGATAATAATGGCTCTTATGTGCTTGATTTTATCTATGATGATTCTAATAAAAGTGATGTTACAACTATCATTAATGGTGAAAGACTCATCATAGATCCACAATGACAAATTTAAGCTTAACTTTTCGTCCTAAAACTTTAGATGAGGTTTTAGGACAAGAAAATTTAGTAGAAATTTTTAAAAAATTCATACAAGTTTCAAAACTCCCTCATAGTATATTTTTTGGCCCAGCAGGTTGCGGGAAGACTTCTTTTGCAAGAGCAATAGCGTATGAGTATAAACTAGACTTTTATGAGTTTGATGGAGGAAATTTTAAACTTGAAGAGCTTAGAAAAATACTAAGTAATTATGAAAATTCTTTATATAAACCTTTGATATTTATCGATGAGGTGCATAGACTTTCAAAAACCCAACAAGAAATGCTTTTAATCCCTTTGGAAAATCAAAAATGCCTTTTCATAGGTGCAAGCACTGAAAACCCTTACTTTACTTTAACTTCAGGCATAAGAAGCAGAAGTATGCTTTTTGAATTTAAAGGTTTAGAATATAAAGACTTAGAAAAACTTGCCACAAAGGTACAAGAAAAACTCCAATGTAAAATTGATGATGATGCCAAAGACTTTTTAATCACTTCTAGTGCAAATGATGCAAGAAGTTTTTTAAATTTATGTGAGTTTGCTTTGGCTTTAGATAGCACTCATATCACGCTTGAAACTTTGAAAAAATTAAGAGCAAATGTTTTAAGCGATGGCACTTCAAGTAAAGATACACACTATAGACTAGCTAGTTCTATGATAAAAAGCTTAAGAGGAAGTGATGTAGATGCGAGTTTGTATTATCTTGCGAGGTTGATTGATGGGGGTGAAAGTGCGGATTTCATCGCTAGAAGATTAGTAATATTTGCAAGTGAAGATATCTCAAATGCAAACCCACAAGCACTTAATCTAGCCACAAGCACACTCATAGCAGTAAAAAACATAGGCTATCCTGAAGCTAGGATCATCTTAGCTCAATGTGTGGTATTTTTAGCAAGTTCGCCCAAGTCAAACTCAAGCTATCTTGCTATAAATGAAGCGCTAAATTATGTGCAAAACAATCCTGCGTTAAAAATACTTCCTTATCTTGATAATAACAACCCTCAAAGAAAAAACTACCTTTATCCACATGATTTTGGTGGCTGGGTTAAGCAAAGATACCTAGAAAAAGATTTGAAATTTTATCATAGTAAAGGCATAGGTTTTGAAGCGCAGCTAGACTTATGGCTAAACGATATGAAAAAAGTTAAAAAGTGATTTTAAGCACAATGTAAAAATATTTTTATATAATTTTCATTTTTTGGTTCCGTAGCTCAGTTGGTAGAGCACCACCTTGACATGGTGGTGGTCGTTGGTTCAAATCCAATCGGAGCCACCATTTTTTATTTCTTTCAATCAGATCTATGAATTTAATTTTTTAGTTTATCTTTTATATATTTTTCATACCATTCATCAGCATCTAATTCATCCAAATTAGCCTCATATGCTTCATCAAACAAAGAATAAAGTTCACTATATTTTTTATTATTTTTTATGATATTTTTTAATTCAATTGTTTCCAAAGGTATAATTTTCATTCCTTTAATTTTATTTGTACTATCACAAGTATCATAATATGTAGAATTTTTACGATTTCTAAAATCACTTAAAACATTTATGTCTAAATGTGTAGTTGAAAAAACACAATAAGAATTTATGTTTCTTGTTGCCAAAAGATGCTGTCCCAAATGTCTTGAAACAGGCTCCATTTCTGCTCTTCGTTGATTTGTTTTATCTGTGAGTGTTGCTTCTAGGAGCAAAGTATGTTGTGGATAAAATTCATTTTCTTCGTATTCATAAACAATATCTGCTTCACCGCCACCTGCATGAGATATAGGAAGAAAATCTGCATCCATAGATAATTTCATATAATCTAAAATTTTACCTTTTCTTGCACTTATTTTGTACCATATAATACCTAATAAATATTCATATATAGTAGGAATATCAGCATTATTTGTAATATATTCTTTTATTATTTCATCTTCTCTTATTTCAAGATTATTTAACAATTCTATAAGTTTTTCATCATTAAATTTTTCATCAATTAACTTGTTAAATCTTTTATATCTTTGCTTTTCATACTCATTCATTGCATCATCAAGTGTTGAAATATTAAGTCCAAATTCACTATTTATAGAATCTATAATAATATTATCGCTTGATACAAAAAATGATGAAATTTCATTTAATTCACAGTCTTTATATAAATTTTTATCTGAGATAAATGCATTTTTATATAAATCTTCTATTGCTGTTTTAAAAAAATATTTTGGAATTATGTCAAGTTCAACTTTATTATTTCTAAATAAGAATATATTACTAAGCCCTAAATAACGTCGATTTAAATCAGCATAATCTCTAAGAGTAGCTTTTGCCTTTAATAAATGCAACACTTTAAAAAAAGCTAATTTAAATTCATCCTCATTAGAAACTTTATCAAAAATACTAGGATTTAAAACATTACAAAGCTCTTTCTTTATCTTTTTTGTAGTTATTTTAGTAGTAAAAATAAATTTACTCCATAAGTTTTTTAATTTTAATTTTCTTATAATGTTATATAACTTTATCAATGAATTTTCATCTTTTTGTTTCTGTAAAAATATAGCTTTCAATATTTCATAAACTTCAAAATAATCTAAATCATAACTTGGACTTTTTCTATTCATTCCTATTTTACAAATTACATCTTTGTTAATTTGTTTTGAAGCTAAAAACCACTTTAATGCTTCTTGGTAATTTTCCATTTCCATTAAACGATTTATAATAATATCATCTATATTTATTTTATCATTTCTTAAATATGAAATTTGTGTTAAAATTTGTTCTGTATATTTTTTATTCGTACAAAGTGGAAGAAGATATACAAATTCATCATATTCTAAAAATTGATGTTTATTAAGTAGATAAAGTGCAATTATAAAAGGTTTAACACTTTCATTTTCTATAATAATATTAGTTTTCAAAAGTTGTTTTAAATATATAAAACTATCTTTTGAAATTTGCAAAAGATTATCTGTACTAAAATCTCTGCTTTCACTGACTTGTAAAAGTTTATACCCTACTTCTGTTAATTTTCTATTATTATCAATTAACCCTATATCAACGAGCCCTGAAGTTTTTTGTCTTGCATCTTTATCCTTATTATTTGCAACTCCAATAACAAAACCATTATCTTTTAAAAAATCATAGTAATTAGATTGTAAAATTCTATTACCTATCCATTGTTGTCCTATATTTTTTGGTAGTTGCCAAAAATCATTAAGTAATTTTAATTGAAGTTCAATATTTTTATTAAAATTCTCAGTTCTAAAACTTGTAGTTCCTAAACTCCAGCAATAACTTTTATACCTAAAATTTTCCATTTTATTCCTAATAATTAATAATTAATACCTCATCACTTATAAAATTTTTATCTTTAATTTGATAATTAGAATTTGAATATTTATGTTTTAAATGATGAATTTTATATTTTTTATTTTTTAACCAACGCTTTAATATTTCATTAGTTTTTCCTTTACTAGATAAAACATTTGAAAGAGCAAATCTTATATTTTGATTGTCTAATTTTTCTAAAAAATCAAGTAAGTCTTTTTCATCATTCTCACTCCAACTACTATTTTCATTATAGGTTGCACAAGTAATTAAATAAGGTGGATCAATATAAACAAAATCATTTTTTTCTAAATTTTGAATATTAAAATTTCTAAAATCAATACAAGAAAAATAACAATTTTGTTCTTGTATTCTTTCAATAAAATTAATAAGTTTTTGTTCCATTTTAGCATTAAAATCTCGTTTTCCAACAGGTAAATTAAAATTACCTTTTGAATTAAATCGGATTTGATTATTGAATGCATAAACAATCATCACATAAAACATTATATAATAATCAAAAGATGTATTATTTTTTGTATTAAAATCATTTCTAAGCTTTAAATAGCCATTTTTATTATACTTACTCAATCCTTTAGAGCTATCACATTTGTAGAATTCATATCCATACTTACTAACAATGGACAAATCATATTTCTCAATTATTTTATAAATTTGTTTTAAAATATTTTCACTATCCATTTTTTTAAAAAAATTATACAAATCATAGAGTTTTATATTGATATCATTATATATTGTCTTTTTACTTTTTACATTTAAACCTACATTGCAACCCCCGCAAAACAAATCAATAAAAGTATTAATATTCTTAGGAAATAATGGCAAAATTTGAGGAAGTAATTTAAATTTTCCACCAGTATAATTTAGTGGCGAAGCAATTAACGGCATTTGCATAAAAACAACCTTTCATAATTGTCTTTAATATTTGATTTACCTGTACTAAATGCTTTGTGTTCTTGAGAAAAAATACTCACTTCACCTCTTGTGCTTAATGACTGTATTATAACTTCATCACTTATCTTCGCATTTGAACGATTATTACCTTTAGTAGACATATTATTATAAGATAATAATATATATTTTGCATTTATATTTGATATTAAATTAATAAAAGTATCATTTGCAGTATTACTACAATATTTACTTTTAATCATACTTCTATCCATTTTACGGGCTACACCAAAAACCTGTGGTTTTTTCCAAGTAGCTATATTTTCTAATAAATGATAAGTGTCACTATATTGTCTAGAATTATAAGGAGGATCAATATAAATTAAATCTGCATAAATTTCTTTTATAAGTTCATTTGCATCTTTGTTAAAACATTGATTATTAATGTTTAATTTATTATAAAATTGTGGTAGAGTAAGATTAATTTCATTAACTAATTTTGCATTTTTTCTATAAGCATCGTAATGTCCACATGTAGCTGCTATTTTATCCATTGCATATATTAATGAAGTAATTAAAATAGCTTTTTCTTTTTCATTAATTTTATTACTTTCTTTTAAATTGTCAATACTTTCACGAATAAAACCTATTTTAGAACAAACTTTAGCACTGAAATAAGTATCAGCAAAATTTTCTCTCATATAATTATTTTCATTTTTGTCATATTTATTAAAATCATCTAACAAAAATTTTATTTTATCTTTATCATAATTTTCAGGACTAAACCATGCAACATTGCAAAAATAATTACTTTGTAAAATATCGTTTGTATAAATTGTTTTATCTATAAATGCACTAGCAACTACTCCCGTTCCTGAAAATATATCAGCAACAGACCTTATATTTTTACAGTTTTTATTTGTAATATTTAAAATAAATGGCAAAAGCTTTGTTTTATTACCTAAATAACGACGAGCACTAATATTAAAACTTGATAATGTAGCCATTAATATCCAGAATATAAATTTTATATAATTATATACTAAACTATATAAGATATATTGAATTTTAAATAAAAACTAGTATTTAATTAATATCTAAATATATTATTACCTTTATTTTTAATAAAAGCAATAATATATTATTAGAAATTTTACCAAACTACCTATTTTTACATATATTTTAATAAATTTGTAAATTCTTGAATTTCTTTTTCTTGATCTAAGATGATTTTTTTCGCTATATCAGTGATAGTTTTGTCTTTAGAATAAAATAAAATTTGTTTTGAAGCATCTACCGCGCCTTGATGATGTGCTATCATCGCTTCTAGAAAGTCTTTATTGATGTTTTTGCTTTCTTTAACCGAGCTCATTAAAATCATCATTTTTTGCATTAACTCTTTTTCTTCTTGGACAAATTTTTTATAAGTTTCTTCATCAATTTGAGTTTTTGTATAAAGATTTTTATCTAGAATTTCTTGAAATTCTTGGATTTCTTTTTCTTGAGCTTTGATGATATTTTGAGCGATTTTTTTCATCTCTTCACTTTTTGTATGTTCTAACAAAATCTTAGATGAATCAATAGCACCTTGATGATGTGGGATCATATTAGCTAAAAAATCTCTTTCTATGTCATTGCTTTGTACTAAAGGATTTTTCATCATAGGTTCATGCATACTCATCATGATTTGTGATGAAATACTTCCAGAAGCTCCATGATGAGCATGATGAGAATTTGCAGCAAATAAAGCACTTGCTAAAACTAAACTTGAAACTATAGTTTTTATTTTCATTTTTTTCCTTAAATTTTTAATTTAAAATCAAAAATATATAAAAATATCACAAACTAAAATTAACAAAAAAATTCAATTTTTTTTTGTTATAATTTATTTAAAAATACACAAGGATGGAAAATGCTTAGAGAACTACTTGAGATAAAAAAAGAAATGGAACCTATAATTCATGATTGTTCAGTAAAAATTCAAGTAGCCGCAAGAGAAGTAATCGTAAGAAAAAGAGAATATGAAATTTATGGGCCTATGATAGATAGAGTATATCTTGATAATGCCATTTATATTAAAATTTTTGGTAGTGGGCGTGATACAAAAAGCACAAAAGTAGATATTAAAAACGGCCTATATATGGTGTATGTAGCTCCTGATAAACCAACTAATCAAGAAATCATGAATAAACTAAAAATCGCATTTGAAAGTATAGATAATAAATTCATTTCAAGAATTTTAGAACTCAATAGAAGAATGAAAGAAGTGATTAATAAAACCCAAGCAACCTTAGCAAAAGCATCTAATATGAATGTTTTAATAGAAACTAATCTAGGCGAAGCAAGTGCAGCACATAAGTTTGTAATCACTATCAAATATTTAAAAGATAATCAAAAATTAGAATTAAAAAATTCAAAATCTGCAGGTAGCTTTAGAGATACCAAAAATCACATTAACTTAGTAGTAGAAAAAAGTACTGATTCAGCTATATGTGAAAAACTTTTACATGATGTTGAAATTTATTTTATAGGAAATGGAAAATAAAATTACTTTTTAACTCTCAAATTTGCTAAATGCGTCAAAGCCACTGCAATAGCATCTGTAATATCAAGTGGCTTAATATCTTTTGAAATTCCAAGCAATCTTTTTACCATAAAAGCTACTTGCTCTTTAGTGGCTTTTGCTTTACCTGTTACGGTTTTTTTCACTTGTAAAGGTGTGTATTCTGCAAATTCTCCATGAGTTTGTAAGATTTTTAAACTCAAAGCTCCACGAAATTGAGCTAACTTTAAAACCGTTTTTGGATTATAAGCAAAAAATATATCTTCTATAGCTACCTCATCAAATTGATGATTTTTAAATATTAAATCAAGTCCTTCACATAATTCTGTGATTTGATACTGCAAATCATTAGGTTTGATTTTGATAAGCCCTGCTTCTATGAGTTGATTTTTATTATTAATCCTTTCTACAATAGCATATCCACAATACCTAGAACCAGGATCTATCCCTAAAACTTTCAAACTTTTCACCTTTTTATTCACATAGATGTGAAATTTAAATTTTTTATGTGAATAATTTTAACCATTTTTTATAAAAAATAAGCTAGAATTTTAAGTTTTACATCATAATTTATAAGAAAAATAATGAATATAAAAGATTTTTTACTTGAATTTAAAACTGAAATTAGTAATAACGAATACAATACTTACATTTCTCACTTACAATTTAGTGAAAAATTAAGTAAAAATAATATCTTAGTATTTATCGCACCAAATCATTTTTTGGCTAAATTTATACAAACAAAATACGCACAAAAATTAGCTTATTTTTATGAAGTAAAAACAGGAATTAATCCTCAAGTTAAAATCATTACAAATGATCAAAAAGTAGAGAAAAAACATTTTTCTACAGATATTTCACAGATTAAATTTCAAAGCACTATTTTAAATCCTTCTTTTACTTTTGAAAGTTTTGTTGTAGGAGATTCTAATCAATTTGCCTATGCAACCTGCAAAGCCATTACCGATAAAAGCAAACTTGGAAAATTATACAACCCTATCTTTATCTATGGCCCTACAGGACTTGGAAAAACTCACTTGCTCCAAGCTGTCGGAAATGTGTGTTTGGATAATGGATATAAGGTTATTTATGCTACAAGTGATAATTTTATCAATGATTTTACCATGCATTTAAATAACAAAACCATGAGTAAATTCCATGAAAAATATAAAAATTGCGATGTTTTACTCATCGATGATGTGCAGTTTTTAGGTAAAACAGACAAAATTCAAGAAGAATTTTTCTTTACTTTTAATGAAATCAAAGAAAAATTTGGACAAATCATCATGACAAGTGATAATCCTCCAAATATGCTAAAGGGCATAACAGAACGCTTAAAAAGTCGTTTTGCAAATGGGATCATCGCAGATATCACTCCACCTCAGCTTGATACAAAAATCGCAATTATCAAGAAAAAATGCGAATTTAATGCTATTTATCTTAAACCCGAAGTCATAAGCTACATCGCTACTTCAATGGGAGATAACATCCGAGAAATAGAAGGCATGATTACAAATTTAAATGCTCAAGCAAGACTTTTTAACCAAGAAATCACTTTAGAAATTGTTAAAAGCTTTATGAAAGATCACATTAAAGAAACAAAAGAAAATATTAGTGTTGAAGATATACTTGCTGATGTTTCAAAAAGCTATAATCTTAAACCTAATGATATAAAATCAAATAAAAAAACACAAAATATCGTTATGGCAAGAAGGGTTGTGATATTTTTAGCAAGAGAACTAACGACTATGTCTATGCCTCAACTTGCTAGATTTTTTAATATGAAAGATCACACCGCCATTTCACATAATATTAAAAAAATTCAAGAACTAATGAGTGAAAATGAAAACTTAAAAGCCATAGTAGAAGAATTAAGAAATAAAATTTTGACAAAAATAAAAAGCACCCTGTGAATAAAAGTGAAAAACAAAAAATTTTATTCTACGAGTAAAATTTCTATAAAAAAAGACTTTTAAAAAGCATTTCACATTTTCACATTGCCTATTATTATGATAAAATAAATTTAAAAAATAAAGGAAGTAAAAATGAAAATTAGCATTAACAAAAACACTTTAGAATCTGCCATAGTTTTAACTAATTCTTATGTAGATAAAAAAGACTCAAGCAATATCGCTTCTCACTTACTTTTTGAAGTGGTTGAAGATAAATTAATCATAAGAGCAAGTGATTATGAAATAGGTATTAATTATAAAATCAAAAAAATCAAAGTTGAAAGTGCAGGTTTTGCAACTGCTAATGCTAAAAGTATTTTAGATATTATAAAAAGTTTAAATAATGAAGATGTAGTCTTAGAAACCATAGAAAATTTCCTTTTTATTAGACAAAAAGGAACTAAATATAAACTTCCTATGTTTAATTATGAAGATTTTCCAAATTTCCCAAGCACAGAAGGAAAAGATAAATTTGATATTGATTCAAGTGATTTAAGTAGATCTTTGAAAAAAATCCTACCTGCGGTTGATACAAATAATCCAAAGTATTCTTTAAATGGTGCTTTACTTGATATAAAAACTACTCACATTAGCTTCGTAGGAACAGATACAAAACGCTTAGCAGTTTTCACACTTAATAAAACAAATGAAAAAGAATTTAATCTTTGTATTCCTAAAAAAGCTATTTTAGAAATGCAAAAAATCTTTTTTGAAAAAATTGAAATTTATTATGATGAAAATATATTGATTGCAAAAAATGATAATTTTGAGTTTTTTACAAAACTTATCAATGATAAATTCCCTGATTATGAAAGAGTAATTCCAAAAAATATCACAAAAGAATTTATTTTTAAAACTGAAGAATTTATGGATGCATTAAAAAAAATCAATGTAATTACTGAAAAAATGAAATTAAATTTCCATAAAGATAAACTTGTATTTGAAGGTATTAGTTTAGATAATATGGAAGCAAAAACTGAACTTGAAATGGAACTTAATATAGATGAAGAATTTAATCTTTGTATAAAAAATAAATTCATCACTGACTTTTTAAATTCTATTGAAAGTGAAACATTTAAACTTAGCATAAATGAACCTCATATGGCATTTTTAGTTTCAAGTGAAGAATTACAAACTGTAATTATGCCAGTTATTTTATAAGGAAAATAAATGCAAGAAAATCAAAATTACGGCGCAGGAAATATTAAAGTTTTAAAAGGCTTAGAAGCTGTTAGAAAACGCCCTGGTATGTATATAGGTGATACCAATATAGGCGGTCTTCATCATATGATTTATGAAGTAGTGGATAATTCTATTGATGAAGCTATGGCAGGTTTTTGTGATATGATTAATGTAGAAATTACCACAGAAGGTTCTTGTATAGTAAGTGATAATGGTAGAGGGATCCCTGTGGGAATTCACCCTACTGAAAATATCCCTACTTTAACTGTAGTTTTAACCGTACTTCATGCAGGTGGAAAATTTGATAAAGATACTTATAAAGTTTCAGGTGGTTTACACGGGGTTGGTGTGAGCGTTGTAAATGCTTTATCAAAAAAATTAGTTGCTACAGTACATAGAGATGGAGAAATTTACAGACAAGAATTTTCAGAAGGTAAAGTCACAAGTAATTTTGAAACCATAGGTAAAAGTAAAAAAACAGGGACAATCATAGAATTTTGGCCAGATGATCAAATTTTTGAAGTGACTGATTTTGATTATGAAATTTTAGCTAAAAGATTTCGTGAACTTGCATATTTAAATCCAAAAATTACTATAAATTTTAAAGATAACCGCGTAGGAAAAGCAGAAAGTTTTCATTTTGAAGGTGGTATAAGCCAGTTTGTTACAGATTTAAATAAAAAACAAGCTTTAACTAAGGCAATATTTTTCAATGTAGATGAAGAAGATGTAAATGTTGAAGTAGCATTGCTTTATAATGATAGTTACAGTGAAAATTTACTTTCTTTTGTAAATAATATCAAAACTCCAGATGGTGGAACGCACGAAGCAGGTTTTAGAATGGGCTTAACTCGTGTTATTAGTAATTACATTGAAGCTAATGCTAGTGCTAGAGAGAAAGACTCTAAAATCACAGGTGATGATGTAAGAGAAGGTTTGATAGCAGTAGTAAGTGTTAAAGTACCTGAGCCGCAATTTGAAGGACAAACTAAAGGAAAATTAGGTTCAAGCTATGTTAGACCTATAGTTTCTAAGGCTTCTTTTGAGTATTTGACAAAATACTTTGAAGAAAATCCTATTGAAGCAAAAGCTATCATGAATAAAGCTTTAATGGCAGCTCGTGGTAGAGAAGCAGCTAAAAAAGCTAGAGAGCTAACAAGAAAAAAAGAAAGTTCAAGTGTAGGGACTTTACCAGGAAAATTAGCTGATTGTCAAAGTAAAGATCCAAGTGAAAGTGAAATTTATTTGGTTGAGGGTGATAGTGCGGGAGGTTCTGCAAAACAAGGTAGAGAAAGAACTTTCCAAGCAATTTTACCTTTAAGAGGTAAAATACTCAATGTTGAAAAAGCAAGACTAGATAAAATTTTAAAAAGTGAACAAATTCAAAATATGATCACAGCCTTTGGTTGTGGGATTGGTGATGAGTTTGATATAGAAAAATTAAGATATCATAAAATCATCATCATGACCGATGCTGATGTGGATGGTTCTCACATACAAACTTTACTTTTAACATTTTTCTTCCGCTTTATGAATGATCTTGTAACAAATGGACATATTTATTTAGCTCAACCACCTTTATATCGCTATAAAAAAGGTCAAAAAAAAGAAATTTATCTAAAAGATGAAAAAGCTTTAAATGATTATTTGATTGAAACAGGTATAGAAAGTTCTACTTATGAGGGTATAGGATTAAATGATTTAAAAGATTTTCTAAAAATCGTTGCAGCTTATAGAAGTGTTTTAAAAGAATTAGAAAAAAGATTTAATGTAATTTCAGTGATTAGGTATTTGATAGAAAATCCTGATTTGATAAAAGCTTCTAATGAAGAATTATTTAAAATCATAAAAGAATTTTTAGAAAAACAAAATCACAATATCTTAAATTCATACATCAATGAAAATGAAATTCGTGTTTATGTACAAACTGAAAATGGCTTAGAAGAACTTATCATCAATGATGATTTATTTGCTAATCCTTTATATGAAGAGGCAAATTATATTTATCAAAAAATCAAAGATAGAGATTTAAAATTTGATAAAGATATTTTAGAAATTTTAGATGAAGTTGAAAAAAATGCTAAAAAAGGTGCTTATATACAACGCTATAAAGGTCTTGGTGAGATGAATCCTGAACAACTTTGGGAAACAACTATGGATCCAAGTAATCGTCGTTTGTTAAAGATCACCATAGAAGATGCTCAAAGAGCAAATGATACTTTCAACCTTTTCATGGGAGATGATGTAGAGCCTCGCCGTGAGTACATACAAGCTCATGCTAAAGATGTTAAGCATTTAGATGTTTGATTTTTAAAATGAAAACTTTTTTACAAAATATCCCAAAAGTAGAATTACACTTACACATTGAAGGCTCATTAGAGCCTAAAATGATGTTTGAATTAGCTAAAAGAAATAACATTGTTTTAAAATATAAAAGCGAAGATGAGATAAAAAAAGCTTATGATTTTTCAAATTTACAAGATTTTTTAGATATATATTATCAAGGTGCAAATGTCTTACAAACCAAGCAAGATTTTTATGATTTAACCTTTGCTTATATGAAAAAGTGTAAAGAACAAAATGTAGTTCATACTGAAATTTTCTTTGATCCTCAAACTCATACTACTAGAAATATACCTTTAAAAGATGTTATAGAAGGAATTTGGCAAGCTTTACAAAAAGCAAAAGAAGAATTTGGAATTTCAAGTTTTTTAATCGCTTGTATTTTAAGGCATTTAAGTGAGGATGAGGGTTTAAAAACTTTAGATGAGCTTTGTTTATATAAAGATAAAATCAAAGCCATAGGACTTGATAGTTCTGAAATCAATAATCCTCCTTTTAAATTTAAAAATTTATTTCAAAAAGCTAAAGAAGAAGGTTTTTTGTTAGTTATGCATGCGGGTGAAGAAGGAAGTAGTGAGTATATCAAGCAAGCTTTAGAGCTTGGTGTAAGTAGAATAGATCATGGTGTAAGATGTGAAGAAGATTTAGAGCTTGTAAAACAATTAGCAAAAAGTCAAATTCCACTAACAATGTGTCCTTTATCAAATATAAAATTAAAAGTTTTTCAAAATATGCAAGAACATAATATTTTAAAATTTTTAAAACAAAATCTTTGTGTTTGTGTAAATTCAGATGATCCTGCGTATTTTGGTGGATATATCTTAGAAAATTTTATAGCCTTAGATGAAACTTTTAAGCTTAGTAAAGATGAGGTTAAAAAACTTTGTATTAATGCTGTAAATGCTTCTTTTTTACAAAAAACAGAGAAAGAAAAAATTAAAAATTTAATAAAAGAACAAAATTAATTTATAAGGATAAAAAATGAGATATGGCGAAAAAGAAATTAAAGAATTTAGTGTAGAAAATATGGAAGTTTGGCCAAATGATGCTAAAAATGATTATGTGATTAAAATCACTTTGCCTGAATTTATGTGTTGTTGTCCACGTAGTGGATATCCTGATTTTGCTACTATTTACTTAGAATATATTCCAAATAAATTAGTAGTAGAACTTAAAGCAATCAAACTTTATATCAATACCTTTATGTATAGAAATGTTTCACATGAAGCAAGTATTAATGAAATTTACAATACTTTAAAAGAAAAACTTGATCCAAAATGGATAAAAGTAGTAGGCGATTTTAACCCTCGTGGTAATGTGCATACTGTGATTGAATGCAGATCTGATTTAGTAGTGCCACAAAATTAAATTTTTATTAAAAATAAAAAGATATATTAAGTCTTATTTTAAAGGAGGAAAATATGAAATTAAAATTATTTAGTCTAGTTGCAAGTGTTGCTTTGGTTTCAAATTTAGCTTTAGCAGATGAAAATTCAGGTTTACTTTTAGGTATTGATGCAGGATGGTTTCATACTAAGGTAAAATCTGATCTTGATAATACTAAAAATAACAAAAAATTTAATGGTGATTTAGAAGGTGATATTCCTGTTTTTGGTTTAAGAGTTGGTTATCGTTTTAGTGAAAATCATAGATTTTATGGTGCTTATAATTATTCAAGTGAATTTAGTGATGTAATCAATACACCAAGATTTAAAATTGATGGAGAATTTACCACACATAAGTTTTTACTTGGTTATGATTTTACTCCAAAAATTTTTGAAAAAACAAGAGCAGTTTTAGGTGTATATGGTGGTTATGCAAGAACAGATATGACTTTAAAAACAAGCTTTTTATCTTTATCTCAAGATTTTGATGGTTATACTTATGGAGCAAAAATCGGTGCTTTATATGAGTTAAATCAAGCAAACGAAATTGAGTTTGGTTTTAAAGCTGAACAAAGTCATTATAATACAAGAAATTTTAGTACTGCTAATTCATCAAACTTTTACGATCCTAAACAAACAAATTATGGTTTATATCTAGGATATACTTATAAATTTTAAGGAGAATATATGCCAAAAGATGCAAATGGAACTGAGCTTAATGCAGGTGATAGTGTAAGTGTTGTGAAAGATTTAAAGGTTAAAGGTGCAAGCACTACTTTAAAGCGTGGCACGACTATAAAAAATATTAAACTTACAAACAAAGACACCGAAATTGAAGCTAAAGTAGATAAATTTGGTGTGATTGTTTTAAAAACTGAATTTCTTAAAAAAATATAGTAAAAATTCCCAATCAATCTTGGGAATTTTCTTCTTGATAAACACAATGTTTAAAAATAAATTGATGTTCCTCAGGCAAATTTTCAAATAAAGCATTTGCAAGTTGTCTTATCTCCCAAAGGGCTGATTTTGAGCTTCTTAGAGTAATAAAATTTTGCAAACTTCTTGCATTAATCGTTAAAGTTAATTCTGTTTTATAGCTTTCTGGTAAGCAGTATTTTGCTATGTCTAAACTAATGCTATTTTGCAAAATCAAACGCAAATTTTCTAAAGCTTTAATACTTGCATTATCTACTACTTCATTTCCAGTTAATACCAAGTATCTTTTAGCATTTTCAAAGTCATTTTCTTTAAATTCACTTTCATTTCTTAGTTCTTTTAAAGTATATCTTGTGCTTTTTACACTAGGACTAGTGTGGCGGTGTCTTGCAACTTCTTGTAAGCATGCTCTTGAAATACCTTGTATATAAAAAGTATAGTTTAAATGCTCTAAGGTTGAAGCATGTTTGAATTTATTTCCCACACGATCGATTAATTCTTTATCTTTTTCGCCACCACAATCGCCTTTGTCAAAACTTTGCCAACATGTTCTTGTCGCATGAGAGCATACAGAAAGTGGAGTATGGTTTAATAATGTGATTTTCATCGAAAAATTCCTTCAAAAATAATTGAATTTTACACAAATGTTTATAAAAATAAAATTTTTTATTCGTTATAATTTCAAAAAAAGAAATTAAGGTTATTTTATGAAATTAAAACAAACTAAGTATATTTTTGTAACCGGTGGTGTTTTAAGCTCATTAGGAAAAGGTATAGCAGCGGCTTCTATAGCTACGATTTTGAAAAATTCAGGTTTAAAAGTAAGTATTTTAAAAGCAGATCCTTATATCAATGTAGATCCTGGTACGATGAGTCCTTTAGAGCATGGAGAAGTGTTTGTTACAGATGATGGAGCTGAGACAGATCTAGACTTAGGACATTATGAGAGATTTTTAAATGAGAGCTTATCTCAGGATAATAACTTCACAACAGGTAGAGTTTATCAAAGTGTTATAGAAAAAGAAAGAAGAGGAGATTACTTAGGAAAAACTATACAAGTAATCCCTCATATAGTTGATGAGATAAAAGATCGCATTAAAAAAGCTGGAGTTGATAAAGATATTTTAATCGTTGAAATAGGTGGCACAGTAGGAGATATAGAAGGCTTGCCATTTTTAGAAGCCATTAGAGCTTTAAAACTTGAAGTGGGTAAATATAATGCTATTAATATTCACTTAACTTTAGTGCCATTTATCAAAGCAGCAGGAGAACTTAAAACAAAACCAACTCAACATAGCGTGGGAGAATTACGCCGTATAGGTATAAGCCCTGACATGATCATTTGTAGAAGTGAAAAATCTTTAGATAGAGAGTTAAAAGACAAAATAGCAATTTCATGTGGGGTTGAAAAAAACTGTGTAATAGAAAGTGTGGACGCAGCTAGTATTTATCAAATTCCACTAAATTTCTTAAAACAAGATATTTTAAACTCTATTGCAAGTTTATTAGATCTTCAAAATTTAAAGCCAAATATGAATGAATGGGATTCTTTAGTAAAAAGAGTCATTGCTCCAAGTAATGAACTTAGCATTGCTTTTGTAGGAAAATATGTAGATTTAAAAGAAAGCTATAAAAGCTTAACAGAAGCCATTATCCATGCGGGTGCAGCACTTGATGCAAGAGTAAATTTAAAATGGATTGATAGTGAAAAATTAGAAAATGCAAATGTCGAAGAAAGTTTTAAAGATGTAAGTGGGATTTTAGTAGCAGGTGGTTTTGGTTACCGCGGGGTAGAAGGAAAAATCAAAGCCATACAATATGCAAGAGAAAATAAAATTCCATTTTTAGGAATTTGTTTGGGTATGCAGCTTTCTTTAGTGGAATTTGCACGTAATGTTTTAAAACTTGAAGATGCAAATTCTCATGAGTTTAATCCAAATTGTAAAAATCCTATCATCTTTTTGATTGATGAATTTATTGACGCAAGTGGGGAAAAGCAAATTAGAACAAGTAAAACTCCACTTGGTGGAACTATGCGTCTTGGGGCTTATGAGTGTCATATCAAGCCAAATACACTTTTAAGTAAGGTTTATGATAATCAAAAAAGCGTAAAAGAACGCCACCGCCACCGTTATGAAGCCAATCCAAAATACAAAGAAATGTTTGAGAAAAATGGGCTTATTATAAGTGGGGAAAATGAAGGTTTAGTTGAGGCTGTGGAGCTTAAAGATCATCCATTTTTCTTAGCAGTGCAGTTTCACCCTGAATTTACTTCACGCTTAGTTAGAGTTAATCCGGCTATTTTTTCTTTTATCAAGGCATCTTTAACAAATCATGCTAAATAAAGCTAAAATAAAAGAAATTTTACACCAGCGTTTTATCAATGATACACATGTAAAGCTTTGTGATTTACCTATGCCATCTTGTTTAAAAGATGTCTATAAGGGTGCTTTACGTATTAAAGAAGCGATTGAAAAAAATCAAAAGCTTGCTATTGTTGGAGATTATGATGTAGATGGGGTGATTTCTTGTGTGATTTTATCTGAATTTTTTGATGATATTGGATATGACTATGTGGTAAAAATTCCAAATCGTTTTAAAGATGGATATGGTCTAAATGAAGAAATCATCAATGAACTTAATGGGGTAGATTTAATCATCACTGTAGATAATGGTATAGCAGCTTTTGATGCAGCAGAGCTTTGTTTGCAAAAAGGAATTGATTTAATCATTACCGATCATCATATGCCTCCAGCTACTTTACCAAAAGCTTATGCGATTATTAATCCTAAACAACAAGATTGTGAATTTCCTGATATTGAAATTTGTGGGGCTCAAGTGGCTTGGTATTTAGTTGCTGCTATAAAAGAAGTATGTAAAATTAATTATAATATGTGTAAATTTATAGAGCTTTTATCTATCGCAATTATCGCAGATATGATGGAGCTTAGAGATTTAAATAGAGCCTTAGTCAGAAAAGGCATAGAATGTATTAATGATTCAAAACGAGTTGCATTTAAAGCTATCAAGCAGTATTTTGGTAAGGATAAATTTGAGCTTGATAATATTAGTTTTTTAATTGCACCTTTGATTAATAGTGCAGGAAGAATGGATGATGCGATTATTTCTTATAAATTTTTACATTCTAAAAATATTGATGAGGTTATGGGTTATTTAGAACAAATCATTACTTATAATAATAGCCGTAAAGATGAAGAACGTGAGCTTTTTAAGCAGTGTTTAGAACAAGTTGATGAAAATGATCCTGTGATTATTGTCAATGGCCAAAATTGGCATGAGGGTGTTTTGGGTATAGTTGCAAGTCGTTTGGCAAAACATTTTAATAAACCTGCCTTTGTTTTTTCAGAATGCAAGCAAAAGGCTAAAGCTAGCGTTAGAAGCGTGGGTAGGATAGATATTTTAAATGTTATAGAACAAGCTAAAGAATTTGTTTTAAGCTATGGCGGGCATAAAGGTGCAGCTGGAGTTTTAGTAGAGCTTGAAAAATTTGGTGTTTTTAAAAGTAGACTTTATGAAATTTGTCAAAATATCCCTAAAGATGATTTTTATAATGCTGATGAGATTTTGGGTAGTATTGATCCAAATGAAGTTGATTTTGAGCTTTTAGAGATATTAGAATTTTTTGAGCCTTTTGGGCATAAAAATCCAAGGCCATATTTTAAATTTGATAAGCTTTTTGTAAAAAATAAAAGAAAGCTAGGTAAAGATGAAAATCATATGAAGCTTATTTTAACTCAAGGAAATAAAACTCTAGAAGCTTTATTTTTTAATTTTGACTATGAGCCAGAGCTTGGAGAAAGCATTGATCTTATAGCTAGTGTTTCTAAAAATAATTTTAGAGGATTAATCACCCCGCAACTTACTATAAAAGAAATTCTTAGATAATTCATTAACTTAGCTACATAGTTTTTATTTATAAATTTGCTATAGTATAAGTACTTTAAAGGAGTAAAATGTTAAAAAAAATTTTATTATTAGTAGTATTTTTTAATTTTACTTTTGCTTTTGATACCAAAATTTTTATAGGCGATACTTATATACCTGAAGATTTTTATAAGTACGATAAAGACTTTAAAACTGCAGCTAGAAAGTACAATATACCGACGGCTTTACTCAAAGCCATAGCTTTAACAGAAAATGCAGCTTATAAGCATAATATCACTAGTAAAAATAAAAATCAAACAAGAGATTATGGTTTAATGCAAATTAATAGCATTCATTTAAAACGCTATGGAATTAGTGAGAGTGAGATTACAAAAGCTAGTGTAAATATCGACATAGCAGCGAGATTACTTCATGAGATTATACAAAAACATGGCTTTAGTTGGAATGCTATTGGAAGGTATCATTCAGCAAATGATAAATATAAAAATATTTGGCTTGATAAAGTGATGAAAAATTTAGTTGCTATAGTTTTAAAAGATAGTAAAGATCTTTTTATAATGGAAAAATTCAGAGCTTTTAAACTTGCCTCTCTTTTGATAAATGTGGATAAAAAACGCTACAAAATTATACTAGCATGTGGTAGATATTAATACATTGTTTATTTGTATGCTATGTTTAAACTTTTTATAAACAACTTTAATATATAATTCCAAACTTCAAATCTTATTTTAATTTCCAAAAGGAGTTTTAATGTTAAATTTTATGGGGGGGGGGGATTGAGAATTCTCAATCAAACAATCTTTCTTTTACTAAGAAAACCTTCTTATCTTTAGCAACTATATCTTTTTTAGCAACTTGTGCTAATGCTAGTATAACAACTATAAGTGATAAAGCTTCTAATGGTAGTATTACTATCACTAAAGCTAAAAGCACTACAAACAATAACAACAAACAAGTAAAAAATTCTAAAAGTATTAGTGGTGGTGGCACTTGTAATGGTAGTACAGATTGTACTATAGATAAACCTACTAATAGCGGTGTTACTATAAGTGGTGCAGACGGTGGTACTTTAACTATTACAAGTGATGGTAGTGTTACAAACTCAAGTAAACATGGCGTAGAAATTATGAGTGGTGCTACCAATGTAACTATCAATAATGCTGGTACAATAAAAAGTACAGCTAATGGTAATCATGGTGTAGAAATATGGGGAGCTTCTACTGTAGATAAAATCACTAATACAGGTTTAATTGAAGGCTCTAGTTCTGGTGTTAGTGTAACATCTGCTAGTACCACTTTAAAAAATTTAGAAAACAGCGGAACTATAAAAGGTGGTTCTAATGGCATAAAAGTTGATAATGGAGGTAAATTAGAAACGCTTAATAATACAGGTACCATTATTGGAAATAGTGTTAATAATGGTTGGTATGATGCTGGTATATATGTTTCTAATGGATCAATTGATACTATTAACAATTCTGGATTTATACAAGGAACAACTGGTATATATGCTTATGGAAATATAGGTACACTCATAAATAATGGATATATTAAATCTACTGGAAAGGATTCTTATTCCGGAGGTGTCAAAATAGAACAAGGTGCTACTATTGAATCTATCGTTAATATTGGTACAATTGACGCTGATAGCTACGGACTTAATGTATCTTATGGAAAATTTGGAACAGTAGAAATAAAAGATGGTGGAAAAATAATAGCTGGCAGAGATGGAGTTGTAATTGGACAATATCAAGGTCTCGAATCTCTTAAAATAGATGGGGAAAAATCAGAGGTTTATGGGAAAAATAATGGTTTATCCCTTGGTGTTGCTTCTTATGTTTCTTCAGGTATTACTATCAGTAATGGTGGTAAATTATATGGTGGTGAATATGGCATATATCTTGAAAATGCGGCAAGTATAAATAATTCCATTACCCTAGATGGAGAAAATTCTCTTATCGGCGGTGGTAATATAGGTATTAAAAATAATGGTAATATCAGCAATGGTATATCTTTAAGCAATGGTGCCACCATAGCAGCATTAACTTTTAGTGAAGATGGAAACTCTTACACTTATAACAAAGAAGGTACAGCCATACTTAATGAAGGCACCATCAAAGGAAACATTAACCTTGACAAAGAATCTAAAATCATAGGAGCTATTGATAATAAAAACACCATAGGTGGTAATATATCTTTAGACAATAAATCCTATATCACTTCAATCAATAATGAAAAAACCATACAAGGCTCTATAGACTTGAAAAACAAATCTCATATAGATAGTATTATCAATAGTGGAACTATAGAAAAAGGTATTAAACTAGATGATAGCACTATAACTTCTATCGAAAACACAGAAACAGGTAAAACTAACTTAGACTTAAGTAATAACTCAGTAGTAGATTTAGTTATTAATAATGGTGAAATGGAAATTACTAGAGATGATAGTAGTTTAATTAAAGCCTTTGGTAATAATGGCAATGTTAAAAGTGAGTTTAAAAATGATGGAGTAATGACTGCTGTTAATAATAGTGAAAATGCTATTATGGAGCAAGGTCTAAGCAATAGTGGTGCCATAGATGCACTTAACAACGCAGGAACCATTGCAAGT